>JANPDB010000787.1:0-3924 GCA_031431255.1 Acidimicrobiia bacterium
TCCGGGCGTTCCTGCAGTGGGTGAACACGCTGCCGCCGACCGATCCCCGCTTCGCCGCTTTCTACGAGCAGTACTACAACATCCGCCAAGCGATCCTGGAACTCGACCGTATCGGTCGTGTCAATGCTCGCCGCTGAAGAAGCAGACAGGGCCGCAGTCTCAGGCCCTATCGGTGTTCTTGGGTTCCTCGCGATCGTGCCGGTCGTCTTTGCTGCCACACTCTCGCTGACTATGCGCGCCGGGCTGATGGCGGGACAGTCCGTCAAAGTCGCCGCAGGCTTGTCTGTCCTGTCCGTCGCCGGCCTGGCGCTCGTTTCGTTCGGATGGGTTGGGCTACGCGACTTGCGACCCACGAGGCCCTCGCGGGTGGAGCTGACCGTGGCGGCAGCACTGCTCGGGATGCTCGTAGCGCTCTGGGATCGCGCCGCCGACCGATCGCTTCTCTGGCCGCATCTCGTCGGTGTCGATCCGGCGCACCACGCGGCGATCGTGCGATGGATCAGCGAAAGTAACGGTTTGCCGACAGTGGATTCCCAGTTGGGAGGATTGGTTGGCTACCCGGTCGGCGCCCACGTGATCGCTGCCGCGATCACGTCCGTGAGCGGCCTCACTCCAGTCACCGGAATGTGGTTGACCGCGCTCGGTGCCGGGGCCGCGCAACTCTTCGCTATCGCATGGTTGACACGAACGTTCTCGCCTCGCCGGTCCTGGACAGGAGTCGGCGTCGCCATCCTCTTGTGGCTTGGGGCATGGAACTTCGGAATCGGCGCCATCACCATCACCTTCTTCTTCGCGCAGGTAGTTGCGGTGACGTTTTCTCTCGTCGGTGTAGGGCTCGTCGCCCTCGGAGCACGGGGCCTTGCTGTGCGGAAATGGCTTCCCTCCACCGTCGTTCTCCTGCTCGCAACCGTCCTCACCTATCCACAGAGTGCGGTGGTCATCCCTGGTGCACTCGGTGCCTTCGCTGTCGTGAGGGCAGTGGACGCGTTGCGCGCTGGCTCGAAAAGTCAACGGAGAAACGCGGCAATCGTGTCGGCAGGTCTCGCTGTCGCAATCGGCGCGATCGCGTTGCACGGCATCGATTCGCCGTACCTCACCAGACAAGCTTTCTACGGCGTGGCGGAGGGGGGGCTTCCGGCACTCTCCGTCGGCGCCGCAGGAGGAGTCGTAGCGGTGGGGCTGTTCGCCGCGGGGGCGCTCGAGCTTCTTGCTCGCGCCATTCGCGGCGACCGCCCCGCTCTCGTGCTTGGCGCGGCAATCGCGGCACCGACAGCGGTTCTCGGCGCTCTGGTGTTGCTGCGTGCGCTGGGCGAGCCCGTAACCACGTACCGGATCACCAAGAACGTCTACATGATCCTGCCCCTCATCTGTGCGGCCACCGGCGTGGCGGTTTCCTCGGCCGCTGTCGTCGTGGCGGCAGCGGTCGATCAATGGCGCGGCCCCAACCCTCGGCGCAGTTCGCAGGTCAGCACAAAAGTCGCTGGGCAAACGCGACCCGTACGGGCGTGGACCGCCGCCGGAGCGATCGTTATCGCCATCGGGGTCACTTTGGGTCCCGGCCTGCCGAAGCCAGCAGCAGAGCCGTTGGTCGACCAAGACGCGTACGTTCTCGGTGCCTACGCTGTCAAGAACTTCGAACCCCAAACGATCGGCGTTGCCGGCGAAGGAATCTCTCCGTATGTGCTGTGGTTCGTCTTCTTGCGTGGGAACGCGCTCGGCTCGACCAAATCGGTGGCTCCGCGGTTCACCGAGTGGGACGATTGGCCGACCGGTAGGCGTGCCGATCGGTATCTCCTTGTCGACGGCAGCATCGCTCCGCGGTTCGTTGGCAAGCCGGGCGTGAAGGTGATTGCACGGCGTGGCGGCGCCTTGCTGTTGGAGCGTTCGCTCGCCGCTGACCTCGCAAACCCGTCGTCAGCCAACGTCACCTCGTAGCGAGTCCGCGCCGAACGAGGGGCGTTCGTTGACGGGCAACGGTGCGCTGGTGAATGAGCGAATCCGACCGGACTCGGTAGTCGAAGACGATCTGGCGAACGTAGGCGAGTTGCAGACCGGCTTCGAGGAAGCGGAGCCAAAGGTCCCAGTCCTCGAAACCTGGACAGTTCTCGGCATATCCTCCGACTTGCTCCCACGCGTCGCGGCGGATGAGGCCGCAGCTGTCGATGTGGTTGACCTCCCACAAGCGGACCACGTCGGTCGGCCCCATCTGCCATCGGCCGGAGTCACTCCCGAAACGCATTGCGTCGCCGTAGACCAGCGCAGTCTCCGGATCCTCGGCTCTCGGCAGGAGTTCGCGGAGCAGAGAGCTCCGCAGAGTGTTGTCGGCGTCGAGAGGGATGAACCAGTCCGTCCTCAAACGGCGCAACGCCGCGTTACGTGTTGCTCCGAGACCCCTGTGTGATTCTCGTGCGACGGAGACACCGCGTCGCTCGCAGCGGTCGAGCACGTCGACCGTTCTCCGCTCTGTGCTCCCGTCGTCGACGATCACGACATTGACGTCGGCGATGTCGATTGACTCCCGTTGCAGGTCCAACGCGCTGCCGACGGACTCGTCAACGTACCTTCCATCGTTGAAGACCGTCAGGACGATCGTTACGGTCGGTCGACGAGAGTCAAGCGGCGCGACAGAATGCGCCGTCATTGGTGAGCAATTGCCCATGAGTTGTACGCAGCGCGGAGGTCATTGGAAAAGGACGCGAGCGTCTCAGGTGACGCAAATCGATCGACCGCTTGGTCGAAGTTGGCCTCACGTTCCTTTTCGATCGCCTCGCCCCCAACATCGATTGACCTGATAGTCGCGATGGCCTCGTCGGCACTGGAATAGTAGCGAGCGAACTCGCCGGCGAAAGCTCGCGCGTCCGGGCGCTCCGGCAGAACCGGGATCGACCCGCACAGCCAGGCCTCGATAACCGACCGAGGGTTTCCGATCCGGTGATTGTTCGATTCGATGTAGAGACTCGAAGACGAGAACGTAAGTGCACGAATGACATCCTCGTGGTGAAGGTCGCAGGCTACCCGGATGCGCGGATCGATCGATTGGAGATCGGCGCCAACGAGCGGGACCAAATCCTCGTACCCGGGGCACGTCCCGAGGGTCACCAGTCGTTCGACGCCGTCGAGTCCTTCCAGAATGGAGGCGAGCACACTCCAATTCCGCTTGGGCAAGCAGGCGCTCGTGAAGGCCATTCCGCTGCGGCGCATGGGGGGCTGCGGAAACGTATGAAGATCGTGAACCAAGCACGGGAGCGGGTGCGCACCGGGAATCGCGCCGATCTGCTCGGGGTAGGCCCACACGCCAACGCAGAGTTCATCGGCAACAAAGTCGTGTGACTCCGCAATCACCTGATCGTAGGAGTGCACCCGCAACGCATACGGAATATTTCGTTCGACGAGCAGCGGCCGAATTCGGAGCGCGACGTCGGCGAAGTGGACGAGTACCACGTCGGGACGGTGTGCCTTAAGCCCGACCTCAACGCCTCCAAGACGCCGAAAAGAGCTGCGGGCGCGTTGATCGGCGTCGTATTCACTGGCGGTCGCCACGTCGAATCTCGGGCCGAGCGCCGCCAGTTCGCTTTCCACGTAATACTCGGTGAAGCGTGGGAACGAATGGGTGACGCCAAGCAGTCGGAGCGGCCGCGCCGCTCGGGCTCGGCGGACCATCTCAGCGCGTACCTCGGCGGTGTTAAACCGGTCCGTGATCCGACCAGGTCCGCTCACAGTGTAAACGCAGGCCAGCACCGGGAGGGGGCGGACCCGTCCTTCGGCCGTCAGCCGGATGGCGAGGTCCCAGTCGTCGCAAGCCGCCAGCTCCTCGTCCCATCGGGCCTCGGCGAGACCGGCGCGGTGAGCCAGCACACCCGTGTCGATCGGATTGAACTGCTCCAAAATGGCCGGATCCCACGTTTCCTCGAACCACCAGAACGC
>JANPDB010000788.1:0-3668 GCA_031431255.1 Acidimicrobiia bacterium
CCGTCGGCGACGATGAAGAGTCGTTCGTCGACGATGAGGAAGCGGTCCTGGTTGTTCCTGCGGACGCGTCCAGCGCTTGTCGACGCGCCGGCGCGGAGGCTCACGGGATGCCCGGGGGGTCGCCCTGAGCTGTCGGTGCCAGTGTGGTCCGTCCCCGTCATAGGTGCGCTTATTTCTTGATTTCCAGCACGGTGTCGCCCATGGCAAGGCGGTCGTTCGGGGCGATCGGGATCGGTCCGGCGACCCGCTTGCGATTCAGGTAGGTGCCGTTGGTGGAGCCGAGGTCTTCCACGAAGTACTGCCCGTCGCGGCGGAAGATCCGGGCGTGGAGCTGGGAGATGAGCGGATCTTCGATCGACACGGCGCAGCCCGCGGCACGCCCGATGGTCATCTCTTCCGACATCGCGAACGTGCGTCCGCGACGCTCGGGGGGCTCGACGATCTTGAGCTCCAACGAGCGGGCCTCCCGTCGTACCTTCCTCGGAGCAAGCGGCCGTTCACGGGCGCTCGACACGGCTTCGGTGGCGGCCTGGCCACCCCCGTCCGACCCGCTGCGGACCCGCTCGGCCAGCGAGCCGCGCTCGGCGTGGATCTCGACCCAGACCGCCCGCACGACACGGGCGAGAAAAAGGTAGAGACCGGCGAGGAAGGCCAGCTTCAAGACGGTGAGGACGGAGTCGCTCATCGTCGGCTCGGCTCGGTGGTGGAGTAGTGGATCGTCGTGGTGCTGATCTGGATGCGGTCGCCATCGGCGAGGGGCAGTCCGAGGGCATCGGCTGGTATCCCCCGGCCGTTCAGCTTGGTTCCATTGAGCGACCCGAGGTCGAGCACGGTGGCTCGGCCGTTGAAGACGCGAACCTCGGTGTGTTCACGCGAGACGTTGGGGTCGGAGAGGACGATGTCGCACTCGTTCGAGCGGCCGATCACGATCGGGTCGGCGTTGCGGAGGGCGACGACCGCGCCGTTGGACAGCTGCAGCCAGCCCATCGGGGCCTGCGCCCGGTGGCCGGGGCGGATCTCGGCGGTGACCTCGAAGCGCCCCGAACGAAGGGACTCGTCGGCGACGATCTCGACCATCGCCGGACCCTTGAGCGTCAGCCGCTCGTCACGGGCGTAGGTCTCCACCATCTCGGTCAGCTCGGTCACGAGGGTCTCGCCGAAGGGGATCAGGCGGGCGTAGTCATCGGAGGACACGCTGCACGCAAAGGCGTTGGGTGCCACCCGCTCACCCTTGACTCCGACCGTGGTGCCGAGATCCATCTCGCGGACCATGCGGCGTCCGAGCTCGACCGGGCGCACATGGGTGCGGAACACCCGGGCGAAGCTTCCTTCGACCAGCTGCTCCAGACGCCGTTCGATTCCCTGGAGTCCCATCGTGCCTACCGAGGTTAGCGACGCCATGTCGCCTGGCCGGGCCGCCGCAGATTCCCTGGCCGTCCGCCCCCGATGCTCGGCTAGGATCTATCGGCTGTTCACTCGGGCGAGTGGCGAAATGGCAGACGCACTAGCTTCAGGTGCTAGCGAGGGAAACCTCATGGGGGTTCAAGTCCCCCCTCGCCCACTCCGTGACATTGGCGGCGGGCCCCGCCTCCGATGCGCTTGCCGCGACGTTTGCCAGAGATGTTGCGCAGGGTCGCTCTGGGAGCGACTCAGCGCGACAGGTCCCAGCCGCGTGCCGGTGCGGGAAGGGCTTTCGGCCCTGTTCTGCATGGCTACCCGTTCGTACGCTGAAGGCGACAGCGAGAAAGGGTGGTGTCGCGTGAAGCCAACCATGTACGACGAGGTCGGAGGCGAGACGGCGGTTCGTGCGCTCGTCGGCGACTTCTACCAACGGGTGTTCGCCGATCCGGAGTTGCGGCCCTTCTTCGACGATGCGCATCGTGACCGGCTCGAGCGCATGCAACTCGAGTTCTTCAGTGCCGCGCTGGGCGGCCCGATCGAGTTCTCCGGCACTTCGTTGCGTGATGCCCACGCCGGTCGCCACGTCGGCACCGCGCAGCTGACCCTGTTCACCCAGCACCTGCTGGAAACGATGACCGACCGGAATCTCTCGCCCGCGGCAGTCGACATGATCATCGACCGCGTTTCCCGCTACGCCGACGACATCGTCGGCGGTTCGGCCGAAGACGGCTGACCCGCAATCAGCGCGCCGACCGCTACGTCGGTGAGCTTCGCGGCCGCCGCGGTCGGGGCGCCACGACGACCTCAGGGTCAAGGGCGGCGCGGACCCCGTCGCGGAAGCGGGCAAGCATCACGCCCCACGCGCGTTCCATGTACCGCGCCTCGGTCTCCGAGCGGACGAGCTGGTGGAGTTCGAGATGGCAGCCGGTCGGACTCGGCGTGATCTCGAGGTACGCGCGCTGGCCGGCACCCGGCACGGGCACCTGCTCGGCCTCGAAGTCCCACGTCATGACGATGAGCGACGGCTCCATCACATAGTCGTAGGTTCCACGCACTCGCAGTCCCCACTCCATCTCGGCGGCGAAGTGACCGTCGACCAGCGTGACGGGGACGCCCGCCCAGCGGCTGTAGATCGAGTGATCCGTGAAGGCCCGGAACGCCTCGGTCTCGTCACATGCTGCGTCGGTCTCGACGACCACCACCGCCGAGGTCCGACCAGGAGCGATGGGCTGGGAAGTGGTTCCGGGGAACCACTTCCGATCGTCCTCGCGCAGCAGCGGTCGGAGACCGGCGACAGCGTTGCGGTTGGCGCGGTAGCGGCGGAACGTGCCGTCAACGCGCATCGTCACCAGGCCGGCGTGGCGCAGCGCCTGGAGATGTTCGGAGATGGTGGCCGCGCCGAGGTCGAACGACGCGGCGATCTCGCCGGCGGGTAACTCCCGTTCCCACACGAGCCAGAGGATCTCGCGCCGCACCGGTGAGCTGAGCGCGTCAAGGACGCGCTGCATCGACGAATCGTTCATGAGGCCCGTCCCGTCAGCGCATGCGACGGGTGTGGCCGGTCAGCGACCGCGGAGGATATCGACCCCGGGGCCGGTGCAGTCGTCGAGCGCCCGACTCCGGCCGACCATGGCGAGGATGAGTGACATGGCCGGGCCGCGTACCTCCGGTCCCTCGCCGGCCGACCAGTCGATGTCGTCGGCGACGAACCGGAGCCCGGTGCTGCGCTTCTTCCCGTTGAGTGGCTTGCCGGTCTTGCGATAGGCATCGGCGACGGCGACCAGATGTTCACGTGGGTGGTCGCCTTTCGACCCGAGTGCTCGCCGGATGTCCTCACCGTGCACCAGTATCTCTCCGAGCGCCACATACCCCGGCCCGGGCGGTTTGCGGGTGCTGCCGATGATGCCCTGGAACCGCTTCAGCACCTCGGCCGGCGTGCCGGTCGCGTACTGGATCAGGTCCTTCTCGACGACCTTGTCGAAGTTGAAGCCGGACGTGATGAACCCGGCGAAGAAGTGGGGGGCCGTGATGTTGGCCGCGGCGATGAGATGGCCGACCACCTGCTGGACGTGCCACTTCGAGCACCACGTCGGCTGCTTCCACTTCGCCGGTGGGAGGGTTTCGAGATAGGCAGCGAGCGAGGCGCGCTCGGCCTGCACCATGGGCGTGAGGTCGGCCACCGATCACCCCATCTCGTGGGACTCGTAGACGGCAACGGTACCGCCGCTCGTCAGCAGGGGACATCCTTTGGCGAGGCCCGTTGCGGC
>JANPDB010000789.1:0-3585 GCA_031431255.1 Acidimicrobiia bacterium
AACAACTCCGGTGCGGTACTCCCGGCCGGCGTGTACTCGGTTCGCGAGACCCAGAAGACGACGCACGGCTCGTCGACGCCGAACCTGATCGCCAATCTCAACGTGCCACCGACCGGTCGAAGCGACCAGAACTTCGGTGAGACGCTCTCGTCCCTCGGCGGACGAGTCGTCATCGACACCAACGACGACGGCATTGCGGACCCGACCGAGACGGGAGTGTCCGGCGTGATCCTGACCCTGACCGGAACCGACGCGCTCGGCGCCGCACTCAGCCGCACGACCACCACGGGGGTGGACGGCTCGTACGTGTTCACCGGTGTTCCCGCCGGTTCCTACACCGTCACCGAGACCCAGCCCGGCGCGTACGACGACGGACGTGAGCACGTCGGTACGGTGAACGGATCGACCTCGGGCGTGCTCGTACCAACCGATTCGATCGGATCGATTGTCCTGTCGCCGGGCGTTGCGTCGCTTGGCGTGGGATACGACTTCGGCGAGCTCCTCCGCCCCGTCGTGACCGGCGTGACGATCAGCGGCACGGTGTTCCTCGACCGGAACCGATCAGGTTCCTCCCCGGACAGCGGCGAGCCCGGTCTCGGTGGTGTGACGCTGACGCTGTTCGACGCACTGAACAACCTCGTTGGTACGACGACAACAGCGCCCGACGGGACGTACGCGTTCGCCGGACTCCGGACGGGGACGTATCGGATCGTCGAGACCCAACCGAACGGGCTCGGGTCGACAACACCCAACACCATAAGCTCGCTTCTCGTTGCGGCCGGTGGTCTGACGAACGTGAACTTCGGCGAAATCGGCGCGTCACTCACCGGACAGGTCTACGTCGACACGAGCAATGACGGCGTCCGACAGGCACCCGGCGAACCGGCCATCGCCGGCGTCACCGTGACGCTCAGCGGCACCGACGCCAACGGCGCCGCGGTGAACCGAACGACGAGCACGGCAGTGGACGGAACGTATCGATTCGACGATCTCCTGGCGGGGACGTACAGCGTCTCGGAAACCCAGCCGGCGGCGTACCTCGACGGACTCGACGCGCTCGGCGCGATCACCGGCCCGAACCCGTCGGCCAACCAGGGAACGCTCGGCAACGACACCATCACCGCTATCGCTCTTCCCGTTGAAGGAACCGGGGCGGGGTACGACTTCGGCGAGAAGGTCCGCCCCACACCGGCGGGTACGGCGTTCCTCGAAGGCGTGGTGTGGGTCGATGCCAACTCGTCTGCGACCATCGACAGCGGCGAGACCGGGTTGGCGGGCGTGCTCATCACGCTTCGGAACTCCTCGAACGTGGTGATCGACACCATGCTCACCGGCCCCGATGGCCGATACCGCTTCACCAACCTCGCCCCGGGAACGTATTCCGTCGCGGAGACCCAGCCTTCGGGGTACACCTCGACAACGCCGGATTCGATTCCCTCCGCCGTCGTACCCCTCGGCGGGTTGTCGAACCAGAACTTCGGCGAGCGGCTCAGTACCGGCACGACCGGCACGACGACATCGCTTCGGGGATCGGTCTGGATCGACAGAAACGCCAGCGGGTCGATCGACGCAGGGGAAGCCGGCCTCGGCGGTGTCGTGCTCACGTTGCTCGACTCCACAGGCGCGCCGGTCTCAACCAGCGTGACCAACCCCGACGGTTCCTACGCCTTCACCAACCTCGCTCCGGGAACGTATTCGGTGAGCGAAGCGCAGCCAACGGCGTACGGATCCTCGACACCCAACATCCTCAGCACACTTAGTGTTCCGCCTGCGGGACTCGCCGGGGTGAATTTCGGCGAGACCACTGCGTCGGTGACGGGCTTCGTGTACGTCGATGCGAACAACGATGGGGCGAAGGCGCCGACATCGGCCGAACGGGGTATCGGCGGCGTGAGCGTGAATCTGAGCGGCGTCGACGTGAACGGCGTGCCCGTCTCCGCGTCGACCACGACAGGGCCCGACGGCTCCTTCGCGTTCACCGGCCTTCCCGCCGGAACCTACAGCGTCATCGAGACCCAACCTGCCGGGTATGGCGACGGCATCGACACCGCCGGTTCGACCGGCGCGGCTGGTGCCGACACCATCACGGCGATCGTGGTCGCTCCCGGTGGCGTGTCCTCCGGTCATCTCTTCGGCGAGCAGGAGACCCTGCCGACGACGGTCTTTGTCCGCGGCACCGTCTTCCTCGACCGGGACCGGAACTCCAGCGCAGGACCCGGCGACGGCGTCATCGTCGGGGTGGCGGTGCAGTTGCGCGACGGCTCGGGAGTCCTCATCGGCACATCGATAACCGGCGCCGACGGCACCTACCTGTTCTCCGGCCTCACGCCTGGAGCGTCATACACCGTGACCGAGGTGCAGCCGATCGGTTTCGGTTCATCACTGCGCGCGTCGAACACCGAAGCCATCACCGCACCGGCAAGCGGCGGGGTCTCGGACATCGACTTCGGTGACACGCTGTCGTCGATCGCCGGATCGGTGTACAACGACGTCGACGGCAGCGGTGAACGGACCTCGATCGTCGGTCCGGCGGAGCCGGGCATCAGCGGTGTCACGGTCACGCTGAACGGCACAACCGCTGCTGGAACTGCCGTGACCCGCACGACGACCACGTCGCCTGACGGGTCGTACTCCTTCACCGATCTCCCGGCTGGGATCTACACGATCGCCGAAACGCAGCCGTCCGGATGGTCCGATGGACAGGACGCCGCCGGCACCGCCGGGGGTGGGGTCGGCAACGACGGGATCGCCGACATCAGCCTGCCGCTCGACGTCCAGGCAACCGGGTACACCTTCGGTGAGCGGGTACCCACCGCAGCAGTCACCACGACCATCTCCGGCGTGGTCTTCGTGGACCGCGGCACCGATGGGCTCACCTCCAACGGTGTCCGGGAAGTCGGCGAGCCTGGCGTCCTCGGCGTGACGCTGGTGTTGCGGGACTCGAACGGAGCGGAAGTCGCTCGGACGACGACGCTCGGGGACGGCTCGTACAGCTTCCCGAACGTCGCCCCGGGGAACTACACCGTCGAGGAGATCCAACCTCTCAACTACGGATCGTCGACCCCGAACACGCTGACCTCGCTCACGGTTCCGGCAACCGGGCTCACGGGTGTCAACTTCGGCGAGACGCTCGGCGCCATCATCGGCACGGCGTACTCCGATGCCAACAACAACGGTGTGCAGGACGGCGGCGAACCCGGTATCGCCGGCGTCACAATCACGCTTACCGGCAACGACCGGGCGAACAACGCCGTCACCCGCACGGCGACGACACTCAGCGACGGTACCTACTCGTTCCTCGACCTCCTGGCGTCGGATGCCACGGGCTACACGGTGACCGAAACCCAACCCATGGGTTGGATGGACGGCCCCGACACGTCGTCGGTGCACGGAACCATCGGCGACGACGTCGTCAGCGGCGTCGTCCTGGCCCCGGGCGAGCAGACGCCCGTCGGACGGTTCGGTGAGCTCGCGCCCGTCGCCGTGGGAGACCGGGTGTGGGATGACCTCAACGGCAATGGCATTCAGGACCCGAGCGAGCCCGGCATCGACGGCGTCTCCGTGACGCTCGTCGGCATCGACGAC
>JANPDB010000790.1:0-4328 GCA_031431255.1 Acidimicrobiia bacterium
CTGAACAGCTTCCATCGACTTCGACCGGTGCGTCCGACGCTGACCGGTCAGCGCTCTCACGCCGGCGATTCCTCGGACTTGTCGCCGGCGCCGGCGCTGCAGCTCTCGCTCTGCCAGAAGTGGCTTCGGCGGTCGCGAAGACGGCCAAGAAGCCCGCGAAGGCCACCACACCTTCGGGTCGCTTTGGCAAGGTCAAGCCGGCGACCGAGATCACCTACTGGAGCGCTCATCCGGCGAAGTCGAAGCCGGTCGAGGAGATCCTCATCAAGCGGTTCGAAGATGCCAACCCCGGATACAAGGTGAATCTTCAGACCGCTGGCGCGAACTATGCCGAGATCGCCCAGAAGTTCAACGCCTCCATCGCCGCCAAGCAGTTGCCCGACGTCGTCATGCTCTCCGACGTGTGGTGGTTCAAGTATGCGATCTCCAAGGCGATCACGCCGCTGAACGAACTGTTCAGTGCCGTCAAGCTCGACACGGCGGACTACCAGTCCGTGTTGATGGACGACTACCTGTACAACAAGCAGCAGTGGGCCATGCCGTTCGCGCGGTCCACGCCGCTGTTCTATTACAACAAGCGTCTGTGGGCCGCGGCTGGCCTGCCGGACCGCGGACCCGACACATGGACGGAGTTCGAGACGTGGGCACCGAAGCTCCAGGAGAAGCTCGGTTCGAGCGACAAGTTTCCGTTCACGGTCGTGAAGGGCGATAGCTACGTGGCGTGGACGTTCCAGAACCTTATGTGGGGTCAGGGGGGTCAGTATTCGATGCCTGATCTCAAGCTGACTCTCGACGCGTCGGAGACAGTCGCTGCCGGTCAGTTCCTCCGTGACCAGGTGAACACCAAGAAGTATGCGAACGTAACGTCAAAGAGCGAGACCGACGACTTCCTCGCCGAACTGTGTGCAGCGACGGTGTCGTCCACCGGCGGATTGAGCGGCGTACTGAGCGGAGCAAAGGGCAAGTTCGACGTCGGCACATCGTTCCTCCCCAAGGGCCCGAAGGCGTTCGGCTGCCCGACCGGCGGTGCCGGGCTGGCCATTCCGGAGAACATCCCGGATGGGAACAAGCTTGCTGCCATGCGGTTCCTTGCATTCATGACAAGCACGGACTCCACGGCGTTTTACTCGGCGTCGGTCGGCTACATGCCCGTGCGCAAGTCGGCCATCGAAGGCCCGGTCATGACCCAGGTGTACAAGGATCGTCCCCAGTTCCGCACCGCCGTCGACCAGCTCGCCAAGACGCGCAGCCAGGATTCGGCGAGAGTGTTCGTTCCCGGAGGCGATGCGATCCTCGGCAAGGCGCTGGAATCGATGGTCCTCAGCAACAGCGACCCCAAGCAGGCATGGGCAACCGCTGCTTCACAGCTGCAATCGATCATCGACACCGAGGTCAAACCGAAGATGAATCTCTGATCCCATGACATCGGGACTTGTATCGCACTGGGAACACGGCACCTGGGCGCCCGGGGAGACCCGTTTGCACTGGTACCTCCTTCCCTCGTCTGTGCCTGCCGCGTCGGTCGACGCTGTTGCATCGCTGCTCGGATCGTCCGGCTTCGATCTGGTTCCGGTGACGTGGCTGCACTGCACAGTGGTGTCCCTTGTCCCTTCGCTGATATCCGCGGACCGTTCGGTCGTCGACCACATGGTCGACGCCGTTCGGTCCGAGGTGGCGGGGATGGGTCCGATCAGAGCGTCCGCGTCGCTGGCTGCGTATCACTCCGCGGTCGTCTGGGAGCTCGAACAGGCCGACGCCTTCCGCGGTGTGTTCGACTCGGTTGTGACGGCATCGACCCCGTTGCTCCGGACCGATCCCACCCGTCCGTATCGGCCACACCTCACCGTTGCGTATGCGAACGCGCCGCATGACGACGCTGCGGTTGCCCGGATTATCGACGATCGCTCATGCACTCTCGAGCACGTCGAATTTGCGATGTTGTCTCTGCTCGATGTTCGCCAGGAAGCGGGCTGCTACCGGTGGGAGATTGTCGAGGAGATCCCGCTCGGGGAGCACGTTCCACAGTCCTGACCGAAGCGTCTTCGGGGTCCGCGACCAGCGCCGAGGGTGGTCGGGTAGTACGGTCGCCGGAAACACCTAGGGGGACGACGTGGAACGACGAGCACGGTTTCGGTATCTCACGATCGCAGCCGCCACAGCGATCTCCCTCGCTGCAGTCCCGCTCCGCGCTGCGGCGATCAGCGTTGGATCGGGATGTACCGCCCCGCAGAGCGGCACGACCCGCAGGGTGGGGACCACGACGCTCCGATGTACCCGGGAACGCTCCGGCAGCACCACACGCTTCGTGTGGCGACGCATCCCGACGCCGACTCCCTCAGGGTCGAGTGGTTCGTGCCTGGTAACCGGTGCGAGGTCGGCGTGGATGAACACCGACCCGGCGACGTACGCCCGCATTCTTTCGGCTGGGCGGTCGGGGCCTTCGAACTACGACGTCGAACGGTTCAACTACGCGATTTCCTTCGTCGAAGGTGAAGTCGTCAGCACGATGAGCATGAACGGGACAACCCGCGGACGAACGGTCAGCTCGATCGTGCAGGCCCGTGCCCGCTACACGCCTTCTTCAACCGGTTGGACGGTGACGGAGATCCTCGAGGATCGGGGAACGCTGACGATCGACATCAGCGGCACGCCCTCGACAACTCCGTTGAAGTTCTACAACGGCGCGGTCGGACCCGCTCCAGCGAGGTGCAGTGGTGACACCCTCGTGATCACGCTCGCCGGACCCGCGGCAACCGTCGACGTGACGCTCAGGCGTTCATCGATCTAGATCCACGACCGCGTGAGCCTGCGCGCTAACGGATCTCCATCAGGCGCGTCGCCACTTCTTGGGCGCGACGCGACGCGTCTTCATGTCCGCTCACGGCGGCAAGGAATCGGCTTCGATCGATCGTGCGGGTCACCACATCGGTGGTGGCGACCACGGTCGCCGTGCGAGGGAGTTCGTGCAGAAGGGCGATCTCACCGAAGGAGTCTCCCGGTCCGAGGTGCCGAATGTGCGCGCCCCTGATCGTGACCTCGACAGTTCCTGAGTCGATCACATGGAACACGTCGCCGCCGTCACCTTCGCGGAAGATCGCGTTTCCGGCAATAGTCGTTACGACTTTCGATCGCCGGGCAAGAAGTTCGAGGACGCTGTCCGGCAGGGGTGCAAAGAAGGACACGGCCCGCAGCAGCTCGAGACCTTCGGGAGCGAGCGCCACCTTGTCGATGCGGCGAAGGCCGCGGCCCGAGACGAGGACGAGGAACGACACTGCCCCACCGACGACGGTGAGCCCGGTGCGGAGGCCGACCGTGCTGATGAGGGCGGGCATGATCAGCGCTCCAAGGGCCATTCCTCCGACCAGTGCGCTCTCCAAAGCACCGAACACCCGGCCCATGACGGCGTCGGGCACCAGGCGCTGGAGGATTGTGAACGCGTTGACATCGACGATCGAGTTTCCGACACCCATCAGCGCGAGCGCTACGACTGCTCCCGCTGTCGTCGGCGACGCAGCCACGAGGAGAAAGGGCGCGGACCACAACAACACTCCCCCTCCGAAGTCCCAAGCGAGCCGGCCCCGTTGGGAGAGCACGAGAGCGATGAAGCCACCGAGGATCCCTCCGACGCCCATGGTTGCGTTGAGCGTTCCCAGTCCGCCGTTGCCGAGCTTGAGCAAGTCGAGGGCGATGGCGACGACCGCCACCGACGATGCTCCGGCAACAACAGTCTGCGCGCAGAACAAACCGACGAGCAACCGGATGTCACAATCACGGAGGATCTCTCGGAACCCGAGCCCCACGCCGGCGAACGGATTGGTATGGATCACGCTGTCTTCCGACGGTTCCGGCACAGGGGACACGTTGCGCGTTTCGGCCGCCGGCTTGAGACCCCACACCAGCACCGCCGACCAGGCAAAGGTGATTGCGTCGAAGGCGAAGACGGCGCCGTTGCCACTCACGGCGAGCAGGAGGCCGCCGATCGCCGGACCGGCGAAGAAACCGACGCTCTCGATGGTGCTCGCCGCAACGTTCGCTGCGCTCAGTTCACCCGGGTGGTTCGCGAGCGACGGCAGCAGCGCGCCCTGGGCCGGACGAAACGCGGTACCCACTACGGAGGTGAGCAGGCCCAACACGTAGACCACCAATGGGGGGCCATCGACGGCGACGACGAACGCCGCCAGGCCGACAAGGAACACACGGAGGAGGTCGGCGATGACCATCACGCGTCGTCGGTCGAAGCGGTCCGCCAGCAACGACGTGAACGGCGACAACAACGCCATGGACACGTAGCGGACGACGGCCAGCACGCCGACAGCCGTCGCGCCACC
>JANPDB010000791.1:0-3358 GCA_031431255.1 Acidimicrobiia bacterium
CGAACCGGCCGAACTCGCCGCCGACGCGTTCGTTGCTCACAATCGACCACGCTTGACGCTTGTAGGTCCAGTTGTCGGGCTGGAGTCGGTGACACTCGTTGAAGTGGGCGATCGCCAGGTCTCGTTTCCCGCCCGCCCACAGGTGGTTGGCGAGCTCGAAGTGGGCAGCCCCTTCGGACTCGGCGATCGACCGCGGTTGTGACCGGGCGATCACCTCGTCGGGGGAGAGCGCGTAGACGCTTTCAGCACCTTTCGCGACCCAGTCGCGGATCGCATCGGCATAGTGCGCGCGATCCTGCCCGGCGTTGAGCACGTTCGCAGCAGGCGTTCCTTCGGCGCGCCTCGGGGCGGTCCTGGCGCGGCCGACCTTCGGCAGAGACGACCTGAGGTTGGCCGGAAACTCCTGCCGTGCTCCGGGCCACCCTGCTTCGGCGGGGCGCACGATCACGCCCCGCTCGTCGATCCAGACCACGTTGGGAATGTTGACGACGCCGAAGAGGGCATCGACGACGTGGCCGGGATCGAGCAGCGAAGGATGCTCAGGCGCTGCCGCGTCGATGTACGAGCGGCTGGCCTCCGGACCGGACATCTCCAACGAGACCGTGACGATCTCCAGTCCGAGGGCGTGAAGTTCGCTGCGTAATGCCTGCCACCCGGGCAGATCGAAGGCACAGCCTCAATACGGCGACCACGCAACGAGGACGACCTTCTGACCTCGAAGTGATGAGAGGCGGAACTCGTGGCCGTTGAGGTCGTCGAGAACGAGCTCTGGTGCCTCGGCACTCATAAGCGCGCGTTGGTTGAACGACTCGGGTCCGATGGCCCAGATGCCGGCCTGTTCATCATGGACGACCGCCATACCGAGGCGAGCCGCGGCCGCACGCGCATTGAATGGCGCGCCGGGCTCGAGCGGGACGCACACCTCGGCCTTGCACGCGCCCTGCGGCTGGATGTCCCAGCCGGTGCCGACTGCAAACTCGGCAGGGGTCAGGTCCAACGAGTCGGTAATCATCTGTTCGACCGTACTGACTTGTTCGCGAGAACAGCAACGTCAGCCAGAACTGTCCGCAGTCTTCGGAAGCGCCGCTCGGATCGGATGGGCACCAGCCGACCGAGTGCCTGCCGCTCCCTTCCTTTGACGTTTGTTGAACGAGAGATGAACTCCAGAAGTCGTGGTGGCTTTTGGGCCCATCTCTCGAAGAAGTCCGTTGTTCGCTCGCTATCCTTCGCACGTTCTTCAACAACAGGTGATGACGCGAAGGATCCGCAGGAACATGTATGCGAACGGAGAAAGGCGGAGTCGGCACGCAGCCGGAGTCCGCAGGGTTGTCTGCGCAGAGGCGGTCTCTGGCATCGGTGACGGGATCTTCTGGGTCGGGCTTCTCGTCCTTCTGTTCGATCGTGGCGTCGGTGCTGGGGGATTTGCGCTCGCGGCGATCGTGCGGCTCGGTCCGCGGGCGCTGATCAGCGCACCTGCCGGGCTTCTCGCCGATCGGATGGACCGCCGTCGCCTCCTGATCTCGTTGGACCTGACGCGTGCGGTGTTGATGTTGTTGTTGGCTGTGGCAGCGGCACAACGGGCGGGGCTCGCCGTTGCGTTCGGGCTTGTCCTCGCGACCTATACCGTTGCGGCACCCGCCCGCCCGGCCCTATCGGCCGCACTGCCTGCGGTGGCCGGTGAAGATTCGCTGTCGGCGGCCAGCGCACTCGTTGGTTCGGTCCGCCAGCTGATGACCTTCGTCGGACCGCTCCTCGGTGCGTTCATGCTTCGATTCGCATCACCGTCCACTGCGTTCGCGGTCAACGGTGTCTGCTTCTTGCTCTCCGCGTTCGTCCTGCTGTTCGTTCCGCGCCTCTCGGAACCCCGTGTTGCCTCAACCGAGACGCTCAAGAGCCATCGAGCCAGCTGGCTCGGTCAACTTGGTGAGGGTTGGAGAGCGGTCCGTGCAAATGCGGGCCTGCGGGTCGTGATGCGCCTTGTCTTCGTCATGTATGCGGTTCGCGGCGCGGAACTTGTCCTCTACGTTCTTGTCGCCGAAGAACTGCTGGGGCTCGGAACAACGGGAGTCGGTGTGCTAGCTGGCGCCGTGGGCCTGGGGGCGGTGCTTGCGCTTCCGGCAGCGGCACGGTTCGCCGAGGCCGAGCGTCTCACCGAGGTCATGCTGGCGACCCTCCTGAGCACGGCTGCACCGCTCGCTCTCCTCGCCGTCCTCGGATCGCCCGTGGTGGCCGGAGCCGCCTTGGTGGCCACCGGTGTCGGCATCGTCGGGTTCGAAGGGCTGTCGCTGATTCTGTTGCAGCGGCTCAGCCGCCGAGAGATGCTCGGCCGGATCTTCGGCGTTGTAGGCGCGGCATCGAACGCCGGCAAGCTCTTCGGTGCGTTGCTCGCCCCTGTACTGGTCGCCCTTGTCGGCCTGCGGGGAAGCCTCGTCGCCATCGCCGTGCTGGTGACGCTTGTCGGTCTAGTGTCGATTCCGCAGCTCGTTGCCCTCTCGCGTTCGACGAACTCCAGGCGGCGCGAACTTCAGCCGATCGTTCAGAAGCTCGGCGTTCTTGGAGTGTTCGCCGACGCTTCCCCCTCGGCCCTTGAACGGCTCGCCGCGTCCGTGATCGTCGAACGCGTGCCGGCCGGAGCGGTTGTGCTCCGCAAGGGCGATCCCGCTGACGACCTCTTCGTCGTCCAGGAGGGCGATTTCGCCGTCTTCGACGCCGATCGTCAGATCAACCGAATGACGAGCGGCGATTGGTTCGGTGAGATCGGACTGCTCCAGCGCAGCCCCCGCACCGCGACCGTGGTTTCGACGTCCCAAGGGCTCGTCTGGCGTATTCCCGGTGACACCTTTCTTGGCGCCATGGGGACATTGGCCGCTGCGCCGAGTGCCTTGCTTGACACCATGGCCGACCGACTGGCCCGCTCCGCCGGCCGAGCCTCGTGATTCGACACTCCGGCGCATGCGGTGACCGTGTTGCCCGATCGCAGGTGATGGCTCGCTGCACACCGTAAGGGCTTTACCGTGCCGGCCCAATCGCGCGGTCATGACTCCGCCCCTTCGCCGACGACGTTGGTCCGGTGATGAACCGTCCCTGAACACCTTCAGGTATGGCCGTCAGCAATCGGACAGTCACCCGACAGTCGTCTGTCAACACCCATCGGCACGGTGGAGTCATGACCTCCGCCGTGACGTTTGCCGAAGACGACCCGAGCCTCACTGAGCGCCTTTGCCGAAATGATGAAAGCGCACTGGCCGCGATATACGAGCGGTACGCGAACCTCGTCTTCGCTGCGGCGCGTCGCATCGTGGTCGATCCACAGGCGGCGGAGGATGTCACGCAGGAGGTCTTCGTGCACCTCTGGCGC
>JANPDB010000792.1:0-1550 GCA_031431255.1 Acidimicrobiia bacterium
CGCCAGCGCCACGCTCCGCGGGGCGGCAACCGCGATGAGGACAGGAGGGAGTGCCCCGCACGCGAAGGCACCCGCTGACGCGAGCGCAGCTTGGAGCGGTCGGGCGGCACCATGCTCGCTGAACCCGAGCTCGTCACGGAGGTGGGCTTCGAGCGCGCCCGACTTATGCAGGTCCTCGGCGACCTGCGCGGCAGCGGAAGGGCGTACGCCGCGCCCGACGTAAATCGCGGTGAGCTCGGCCAGCTCGGCGTCCGGATCGGTGGCCAACTCACGCCGTTCACGTTCGGTGTCGGCCGCTTCGGCATCGGCTTGTGCGGACACGGACACATATTCGCCCGCGGCCATGGAGAGCGATCCGGCACAAAGTCCAGCGAATCCGGTGAGAACCACCGTCGAGCGGGTGGCGGCGCTGGCGATGATCCCGGTAAGAAGGCTCGCCGTGGAGATCAACCCGTCGTTCGCGCCAAGCACCGCGGCGCGAAGCCAGCCCACCCGGTCCAACCGGTGACGCTCAGGCTGGTGGATGCTCATGCAGACTCCCGGTTCGTCCTCGTCGATCGGCCCCAGAACGATGACACAGCTTTCGATAGGCCGTGTGGTGAGCCAACCTCGATCCGACCAACTCGCCAGTCGTTACTTCGTCACGGTGAACTCGGCGTACATCCCCTTCTTGAAGTGCACAAAGCCCTTTTCATCGAGGTTGCAGAACATCACGTACTTGCCTTCGGCGAGGTCGAGCGTCCATTCTTTCGTCGTTCCCGGCTTCACGCCCTCGACCTCGCCCATGTGGAGGTTCTCGGGCGTGGCCTCTTCGTCGACCTCGCCGTTCGCCTTGGTCTTGAGATCTTTGACCGAGTCGACCTTGAACATAACGACCTCATGATCGAGCCCGCCACCGTTGCGCAGCTTGAAGGTCGTCTCGCCGGCAGGAATGGTCGTCTTGCCCGGCTTGATCGAGAAATCGCCGAGTTCCACCTTGACGGCCTTGCCGCCGCCCCCGCTGCTGCAACCGACAGCGCCGACGGTGAGAGCGGCGATGGCGAGCAGAGACCCGACGGTGCGTTGCATGATGCCTCCTGAGGTGACGGTGGACGCATTCACAGTGCTCGGTCACCGAGATGCGAACGCAGGGTCCTTGGTCACCCCGGCCCGGGCCGTTGCGCCCGATTCCGACGGGGGTTCCCGGCGCCGATAGCGTCGGGGCATGGACGGGATGGCAAAGCGTGTGCTGACCGCTCTCGGATCCGACCCCACCCAGGGATTCGTCATGCTCAACCGCCACGGAACCCCGATCTGGGCCAGCGAGTCCGTGTTCACGCTGGTCGATTTCAACCCGAACGCGGCCGACCCGCTCCTCGATGCGCTCCATCCCGACGATGTCGAGCTGTGCTCGGAGATCTTCGGGGTCGAGCGCGAAGGCGTCGCCGACACGACGTTCGCCATGGACCGGCGTTTCGAGCTGCTGGTGCGGATTCGATCACCGCGGGGCGGATGGCGCCCCGTTGCCCTTCGTTTGCTGAACCTCGTCGACGATCCGCAGGTTGACGGCA
>JANPDB010000793.1:0-2176 GCA_031431255.1 Acidimicrobiia bacterium
CTCCATGAGGGCCTTCTTCTCACCCCGCTCCGGAACCCTGATGGCAACACGCTGGGTCATGCGACCGGGCCCGGCGACACGGACCTCGTTGCGTCGATGGGCGAGGAACTCCTCGTAGATGTCGACGTCGTCGGGCATCGACGGGAGCAGCACCTCCTTCGGGTACCCCGCGGGCGGTGCGTCGTAGTAGAGCTCCTCGAGGATCTGGCCCATCAGCGCTCCGGCGCTCAGCTCCTCGACCTTGTCGATGATGAAGCCCTTGCGCCCGACGACCCGGCCCCGGCGGACGAAGAACATCTGCACCGCTGCCTCGAGCTCGTCCTCGACCAGACCGATCACGTCGAGATCGTCGGTCGACTCCGCGACGAGCTGTTGTTTCTCGATGGCCCGACGCACGCTCTGCAGGCGGTCACGGAGTCGGGCAGCACGTTCAAACTCCAACGCCTCGGCGGCGTTGGTCATGTCGGCTTCGAGCCGCTTGACCATCGGACCCGTCTCCCCGTCGAGGAAGTCGACGAGGTCGTGCACCAACACGTCGTAGGCCGGCTTGTCGATCTCGTTCACGCACGGACCCGAGCACTTCTCGATGTGGAAGAGCAGACACGGTCGCCCGAGCTTGTTGTGATATGCGAGCTTATTGTCACTGCACGTACGGATTGGAAAGCTGCGCAGCAGCAGGTCGAGCGTCTCCCGGATCGCATACGCGTTTCCGTAGGGCCCGAAATACTTCGTGCCCTTGTCCTTCGTCCCCCGACGCACCATCGCTCTCGGCCACTGGTCGCTCAGCGTCACGGCCAGATACGGGTAGCTCTTGTCGTCGCGGAGCCGGATGTTGAACCGGGGCCGGAACTGCTTGATGAGCGAGTACTCCAGCATCAAGGCCTGAACCTCGGTCTCGACGGTGATCCACTCCACCGTGTCGGCCATCGAGACCATCTGCGCCGTCTTGGGGTGCATCAGGGCCGGATTTCCGAAGTAGCTGTTCAGACGCCCGCGAAGTGACTTGGCCTTTCCGACGTAGATGACGCGGCCCTCGACGTCCTTGAACTGGTACGAGCCCGGTTGATCCGGAATCGTGCCAGCAGGGGGCCGCAGCATCATCCCGCCTTGCGTGTGCGCTTCTTGCCGGTGTCGGCCCGGGCCGGCGAACGCTCGCCCGGCGCGGCGCCGGCCAGGAGCGGCGCGAGGAAACGGCCGGTGTGGCTGGTGGTGTGCGTGGCCACGTGTTCGGGGGTACCTTCGCAGATGATCAGCCCGCCGCCGTTGCCGCCCTCCGGACCGAGGTCGATCACCCAATCCGCCGTCTTGATGACGTCGAGGTTGTGTTCGATCACGATCACGGTATTGCCCTGGTCGACGAGCCGACCGAGGACGATCAGCAGGCGCCGGATGTCTTCGAAATGCAGACCGGTGGTCGGCTCGTCGAGGATGTAGACGGTCTTGCCGGTGGATCGCTTCGAGAGCTCCGCGGATAGTTTGATTCGCTGCGCCTCCCCACCCGACAACGTGGTGGCCGGTTGGCCGAGACGCACGTAGCCAAGACCGACATCGCACAGCGTGGTCATGTGACGGGCAATGTTGGGCTGATTCTCGAAGAAGGTTCGGGCGACCTCGCACGGCAGATCGAGCACCTCGGCGATGTTCTTCCCCTTGAAAGTGACATCGAGGGTGTCGCGGTTGTAACGGGCGCCTTTGCACACCTCACAGGGCACGTAGACATCGGGGAGGAAGTTCATCTCGATCTTGATGGTGCCGTCGCCGGCGCACGACTCACAGCGACCGCCCTTCACGTTGAACGAGAAGCGACCTTGCTGGTAGCCGCGGACCTTCGCCTCGTTGGTCGTGGCGAACAGCTTGCGGATGTGGTCGAACACGCCGGTGTAGGTGGCCGGGTTCGACCGTGGGGTGCGGCCGATCGGCGACTGGTCGATGGCGATGACCTTGTCGATCACCGAGATCCCGTCGATGCCCTTGTGCAGACCGGGCACGGTCTTGGCCCGGTAGATCTTCTGCATCAGCGCGTTGAGCAGGATGTCGTTCACCAGCGTGGACTTCCCGGACCCCGACACACCGGTGACCGCCACGAAGCGTCCGAGGGGGAAGTCGACGGTGACGTTGCGCAGATTGTTCTCGCGGGCGCCGCGGACGGTGAGGAAGAGCCCGTTGCCCGGACGCC
>JANPDB010000794.1:0-9198 GCA_031431255.1 Acidimicrobiia bacterium
CATCATCGAACACGACGACGGTGGACCGACCGTCGTGTGGAACCTCACCCTGCTCTGTGACCCCCACCACCACTTCCTCCACGACAACAACCTCTACATCGACCGACAACCCGGCCAACCCACCCTCATCCGCCGCAAATCGGACGGATCCCTCTACGCCGGACCTTGAACAAAGCCCCGAACCGTCGGCGCTGGTGCGCGGGATTATCCACCTCGAACGAGCTCGACCCCTGGCATCGTTTCTACGCCGACTCTTCCGGGACAGGACAGCTAGGCGCTCGCATCCACTGGTGCTGTGGGCGTACGCTCGCGCTCATGCTCCTACCCACGCACCGATCGTCGCGAACAAGGCGCACGGGACGGCGTTGCCAGCCAAACGCAAAGCACTGGCGATGCTGACCGAGGGCGAACTCCTCGAGCTTGTCGGCCACCGCTTCCCCGGAGGCCATTACCGCATTGCGCACTGGGAGAACTGGCTGCTCACGAACTGCACCGGGCGAGACCCAATGCCGGGTGACCTCGCCCACCCGGTGGTGATGTTCCATGCGCCGATCCTCGGTGCCGGCACCTCGATCAGCGAGCTCTTCGTGCTCGGCCACGCCGCCGGTGCTGGCTCAGTCGGGCTCGAAAGCTACGACTGGGAGTACTTCCGTCCGCTTCGAGAAGACATCGACTACGCCGTTGACGGTGGAATCGTGGAAGCCGAACGGACAACGACGGAGACCGGCGCCGTCGTCGACCGCGTCGCCTTCCGCATCGAGTTCCGCGACGCGGATGAACTCGTCGCCCGCGTGACGAATCGGTGGAAGTTCCGGAGGACGGCGGCATGAACGTGAGCGTCGGTGAAAGCATCCCCCCGTGGTCGATGGACCATGTCGACCCGGCGCGGATGCGCACGATGGCGGCCATCCTTCGCGACCCGTATCCCGTGCATTGGGACCGCTCGGCCAACGCCGCGTTCGGGCTCGAGGGACGGGTCATCAACCAGGGACCGCTGAACCTCAGCTACATCGTCAACATGTTGCTCGAGTGGGCCGGGCCGTCCTGCGTACGCCGCCTCACCGTTGCGTTCGGTCGTCCGGTGCTCGATGGGGAACACGTCGTCGCCGGAGGAACGGTGACGTCGGTCGAGGCCCATGGTGACGAGCGATGGGCGTTCTGCGAGGTGTGGCTCGACCGACAGGGTGAACATGTCGTGACCGGCACCGCGGTCGTCGCGGTCCCGTCCACCGACTCCTGACCCGGTTCGCGGCTGCACGGATGTGCTTCGTCGCGCCCTGCGGCCGTACACTCCGGTGATGGATCGTGACCACGTAGAGCTCCGAGAACTCGCTACCGATGACCTGCCCGTCATCGACAGTTCCTTGATGGGGATCCTCCGTCCAGGATCGGAGGGCTGAGCGATGACCGTTACGACGTCCGCGATCGCCGGGTCCGGCGAGACCACTTCCGGGGGTCCGGAGGGCACGCTGCTCGAACGGGTGGCCAAGCTCCGCGACGTGATCCGCGCCGGTGGCGATGAGGCGCAACTCCTCCGTCGATGCCCGACACCGACTATCGAGGCGCTGATCGACGAAGGACTGTTCCGCTTTGCCATCCCGCGAGAGCTCGGCGGCGAGGACGCAAGCGTAGGCGAGACGATCGAAGTCCTCGAAGCGATCTCGGCGATCGATGCCTCCGTTGGCTGGAACGTGATGCTCGGCTCGGAGATCAACGCCATGGCGGCCGGTGGGATGGCCAAAGAGCTGGCCAAAGAGGTCTACCTCGACAACCCACGCGTCATCATGTGCGGCGGGGGAGGACCGGGCACGCTTCCGTCCAAAGCGGTCGAGCAGCCCGACGGCAGCTACCGGGTGTGGGGGCAGGCCACCTTCATCAGCGGCTGTCACAACGCCACATGGTGCTTCATGATCGCGCCGGTGTTCCAAGGCGATGCGGTGAAGATCGTCGACGGACGCCCCATCGTGAAGCTGTGGATGCTCCATCGTGATCAGTGGGAGATCCACGACACCTGGGACGTTGCCGGTCTCCGCGGCTCCGGAAGCCATGACGTGAGCACCCAGGGCGGCATCGTGCCGGCCCGATTCGCCGGCGTCGATCTCGTGAGCCTGCCCGCGCTGTATGACAACCCGGTCTACCGGATTCCGGTACCGCTTCGACTGGCGTACAACAAGGCGGCCGTGGCGATCGGCATCGCGCGTGGCTCGCTCGATGCGTTCGTCGAACTGGCCAACGCCAAGACGCCGATGCTCTCCACCACCCTCCTTCGGGATCGGCCCGTGGCGCACTACCGCATGGGTGAAGGAGAGGCAACGCTCCGATCCGCGCGTGCCTTCCTGTTCGAGGCGATGGGGCAGGTCGAGGACGAGTTGCGCGCCGGCGCCGAGGCGCCCTCGGCGAAGGTCACCCAGATCGCCCGGCTCGCATGTACCCACGCCGCCAATGCGTCGATGCATGTGGTCGACTCGGTCCACAACGCCGGCGGCACGAGCGCCATGCGGATGGACAATCCGCTCGAGCGCAAGCTGCGCGACGCCCACGGCGCCGCCACCCACCGCTGGGTGGCCCACCCGCTCTACGCCGAACTCGGCAAGATCTTCCTCGGACACGAGGCGCCCCCAGAGTTCGCCGGCACCGGTGGACCGGCACCGGCTTCGGGTCGCTAACGGCCGACCAACAGGCCCGTCAGGAGTGCTGGGCGACGGATCGACGACGAAGGCCTTCGAGGGTCTCCGCGACGATGCCGTCCGGGTCATCGTCGTGATCTGCCAGCGAGAGCTGCTCCAGAACCCGAGTGAGCCCGTGGTTTTCCCGTGAGAGCGCGAGAAGCGCGCACGCACGCAACCACGGGCGTCTCCAGACGCGCTGCTGATCGAGCGCGAGGTCGGTCAACTGCTCGGCCGGAGTGAGGGCGGGCGGGCCGAGGGCGGACGGGCCGTTGATCTTGACGAGGCGGCCCAGGCGTTCAGTGGTGCTGAGGTCAGGCTCGACGATCGCTGTCGCGAGCCTGGAACGTGGAGCGAGCGTGACTTCGAGCCACTCGACTGCGACCGCGTGCTGACGCCGGTCGCTCTGGGCGAACTGGAACGAAACACGGTCGATGGCCTCTCGCCCGTGGTGCAGCGAGAGCGCGCTCATCACGCGAGCGCGGGTGTCGGCCAGCTCATCCACCAGCGCGCGGCGAAGCTCGGAACAGTCGGCGTGCTCGAGCACAGCGATCGCACGGAGAATCCGCAGCGCGTGGTCGATCTCGGCGACAACCACATCACCGCTGACGGTCGCGGCCAACGACAAATCGTCCAGCGCGAGATCGTTGAGTGCGTTCACAATCGACAACCCGACATCTCGGTTCCGATGATTGACATGGCCGACGAGCATCCCGGCCGCTTCGTTCGTGCCGATGTCTCGTGCCGCGCGAACAGCGAGTTCTTGACGGCGCAGCTCTCCCACGACCTGAACGGTCAGGCATCGATCAACCATCGCCACACCGCGGTCTCTGGCGCGCACGATCGCATCGACGGCGGCAGACGCCGTCTCTCGACCGTCGAGGAGAGCGACAACAGTCGCTTCGAGGTGCTCATGTTCAGGCCAGGCGATCGCGCCGAGAGCAGCGGCGGCGACAACAGGATCTGTGTCGGCGAGCAGCGCCTCGATCATCGATCCTGACTTCACCGCAAGCACGGGCGCCGCCGCGAGCATCTCCGCTGCCTCCACGCGTCGGTCGGCGTCGGGATCCCGGGCCAGCGAGGCAACGATGTCCTCAAGAACTCGATGGGCTTGGCAATTCGAAAGCCCGCCGACCGCTTTGGCTGCGGCCAGTCGGACACCGCGGTCGGCGTCGAGGAGGAGCGCGGTAACGCGTTCCGCGTCGCTGTCCGTCGCGGCCGCCGAGATCGTCCGCAGTGCCGCGGCCCGCACGTCCGCCCGCGGGTCGTGCAGCATGCTGCGGGCGAGACCAACAGCGTGCGTCTGGTCGGCCTCGGCGAGCAATTCCAGCGCCATCGCCGTGGCACCCTCGCGTTCGGACGCAACCATGCACTCGAGGTGCTCGACGAACGTAGGGTGACCGGACCGTTGTAGCGCGGCCAGGCCGAGGCGGACGTCTCGTCGGTCGTCGCTCGCCAGCAGCGCTTCGACGACGACGAGGGTTTCGGCGTCGTCGACGACGATTTCGCTCGGATCGAGTTGACGGTGCCGAAGCGTGTCGAGGAGGTTGACCCCGTATCCTCGGTAGACACCAAGTGCGCATACGATCCAGAGTGCGAGGGTCACCACGACGATCACCGGAATGGTGAGTCCCTTCGTCCCGACTGTCGCTCGGACGACGAGGAGTATGACCCCGGAGACACCGATGGCCAGAGGAACGGCCAGGCTTTCCACCACGGCTTGCGATGCCGTTCTCTGCGCCGAGGGCACAGCCTGATACGCCGCGCCGACCGACGTGCGGGTCGTGCCGTCGGCGAGGACCATGTCGGATACTCGAGTGGCGACGACGAGGAGGAACACCACCGTCGACGCCGAACCCTGCACGACCGCTCCGGCAATCGACGCACCGACGAGCGAGAGCACGAACGCAGGATTGGCGAAGAGGCCCAACCGAAGTCCGAAGCGTCCGATCAACAGACCCGCGAGGAGGATCAGGAAGATGATGTCGGCACCGTACGCGATCGCACTGAATCGGCCGACGAACGTCGCCAGATCTGTGCTGTTCGTGTAGCGGCGACCGGCGTGGTCGTACACCAGGAAGTCGAGCAGCGTGCTCTCCACCGCGGACAGCATCTGGAACACCATGATCAGGACGACGTAGCGATTGCGGAGCAGCGAGCGGAGCGAGGGCCGTGTCGTCGTCTTGTCGGATTCGTCCTCCACGTCGAGCGTCAGCAACTCTGCGGCGAAGGCCTTCGTCGTGAGCAGTACCAACGCAAAAACGACAATCGCCGAGGCGGCAGCTGTCGACAGAAGATGCTCCGCCCCACCGAGCGCTTCGAGGAGGGGCGCACCGGAGAGGCCGCCGACGGCGAAGCCCGCGGCGAAGCCGGCGATCACCCGGGGATACATCACCTTCAACGACCGCACATCGAGGAGGGCCCCGGCCTGTCCAACGATGAACATGAAGCCGACGGGAATGGTGATGGGGAGGACGACGAGCAGCGCGAACGACATCCAGGCGGCGTTGGCCAACCAGAGACTCAACCATGCAATGGTGAGGGTGACGCTTGCGGCGATCATCACCCGCATCGCGACGGTAGCGAGCGGTCGGCGACGCAGCGCCCGCGCCAGCAGCACGCTCGCCACCGCGCCGACGCCGGCGGAAAGGATGTAGGTGACCGGAAGCAGTCCCGACCCGTAGGTCTGGAGGAAGATCGTGTTGGCCGGGACGGTGATCCATGCGATGACCAGACCGAGCGCCGCCGCCTGCGCAGTGAGCAGGGCGACCCGACGGCGCGTCGTCGACGGCGTCACGTTTGCGCTCGCTTGGCATCCTGGTCAGCAAGGTCCTGCAATCGACGGACCAGTTCAGCAATCACGGCGCGAGTGATGCCGGGGCGCTCCTCCAACAGTTCTTCGAAGGGTCTGCGGCGAAGGCGCAGTAGCAAGCACGGCTCGAGCGCAGTGACCGTCGCCGAGCGCGCCGCCAGGGCGAGCACGGCCAATTCACCGACGACGTCGCCGGGTCCGCGGTCCACAAGTGCGCGATCGCCCACGTGCACGCGTAGCGCCCCCTCCACGACGACATACAGCCAGTCCTCGATCGCGCCCCGCTCCATGACGACCTCGCCGGTCGCAACTCGGAGCTCCTCGACGACGCGAGCAACGGCCACGAGGGTGTGCCCGGGGACGGCGGCGAACATGGCGACGCGTTGGAGCGCAGCAACGCGCTCGATGGTCAAGAGCTCGTCTGATGAGCTCACGAACACTCCTGAAACACGCTGGTGAACCTCGGCGAAACGAGGCCGAAACGATCGTACGATTTCGGGCCGTGAAGCGGTGGTGATCGGCGACGTGTTCGTGCTGGATCGACCTGCCGTACAGACATCGGCATTCCTCGGAGTGGAGCAAACAGTGTGGCAGACGGACGCGTCAACGCCCACAACATCGCTCACGCCATCAGGTACTCGTCTCCTTCACGGCCGACGACGACATCGATGTCGAGCGTGGACATCTTCTTCGCGATCCGGTCGAGTTCATCGTCAACACGGTCGGGATCGTGATGAAAGAGCACGAGTTTGCGTACGCCTGCTTGTCGGGCCAACGTGATGGCGTAGTCGATGGTCGAGTGACCGAAGTGGCGGACCGCAGGAAACTCTTCCACCGTGTGCTGGGCATCGTGAAGGAGGAGATCGGCGCCTCGGCACAGCTCAATGGCAGCGTCGTGAACGACACCGAGCCCGTCGTTTCCTTCGCCCCACTCCACCGGCCCGTGGTCGGGCATGTAGACGACCGTGGCACCGTCATCTCGGACGCGGTAGCCGAACGTGCGACCTCCCTTGTGCGGAATCTCGAGCGCAAGGACGTCGAAGCCCTCGATGTCGTGCGAGCCCGGTTCGAGAGAGCGGAACGACCACGCGCCGCGGAGGCCCGACGGACTGATCGGGAAGTGCGGTGGGCTCATCATCTGGGCAAGAACAGCTTCCGCGTCGCCCTGCGCCGGGAGATAGAGGTCGACGCGGGAGTCGGGTCTGTCACCGGCTCGGAAGAACGGCAACCCGTAGACGTGATCCCAGTGGAGATGCGAAAGCAGGATGGAGCCGTCGAACGGCAGGCCGTTGAGCACCTCGGTGAGGCGCGTGAGGCCGCTGCCCGCATCGAGGACGAGCGTGGGAGTGGAATCGCCACGTGCGATGGACACGCACGACGTGTTCCCGCCGTAGCGCACCTGATCGGGCCCGGCCACGATGCGAGAGCCGCGGACGCCATGGAGTTGCAACCGCACGAGGGATCCCTTCGAGGTGAGGTCCATCGATCTTGGTCGATCGGGCGGCCGCTCCCGCGCCACAGACAGCAGCGACATTCCCGCATGACCCAGTGTGGGTAGCATCGCCCGATGGCGGATCGTCCCCGTACTGACCATCCCCAGGCGTACATCCCCGGAGATCGGAGGCAAGCGCTCGCCGCCGGTGTCGAGATGCCCGACCGCGTCTCCGGGTCCGGCCTGTTCGCCGATGTGAGCGGTTTTACCGCGCTGACCGAGGCGCTGGCGACGGAACTGGGACCGCAACGTGGCGTTGAGGAGCTGACCGCGGTTCTGGACCTCGTGTTCCAAGCCGTCATCGACGACATCACCGACTTTGGTGGCCACGTCATCTACTTCAGCGGTGACGCGGTGACCTGCTGGCTCGATGGGGACGACGGGAGTCGGGCGGCGGCCGCTGCGCTCGCGGTCCAGCGGACGATGGACCGTGTAGGCCGCGTCTCGACACCAGGTGGTCGCGTCGTGGAACTCGGCATCAAGGTCGCGATTGCCGTCGGCCCGGCCCGCCGCTTCGTGGTCGGAGACCCCAAGATCCAGCTGATCGACGTGCTCGCTGGGGCGATCGTCGACGAGTTGGCCGATGCCGAGCAACTCGCCGAACGCGGCGAGATCGTGCTCGGCCCCTCCGCCGTCGCCGCGCTCGGCGAGCTCGCGGTCATTTCACGCATTCCCCGAAAGCAGTCCACGGCCACGATCCTCGAGGGGCTCACGGACGTCGTGGTCCCCACCGAACGTCCCCCCGAGCCAGTGGTGGACGAGAACCTGGTACGTCCCTGGCTTCTGCCGGTCGTGCACGAACGCCTCAGCACCGGTCGGGGTGAGTTCCTCACGGAACTCCGCTCGGCCTTCCCGATGTTCGTCCGTTTCGGCGGAATCGACGTCGACGCAGATGCCGGGCCGAGCGAGCTCGACACGTTCGTGTCTCGGGCACAGGAAGTCCTCACAAGCTTCGGGGGGAACGTCCTTCAACTCATCCTCGGTGATAAGGGCGCGTACCTCTACGGCGTGTTCGGCTCGCCGGTCACCTACGGCGATGACGCGTCACGCGCCGCCGCCGCTGCGCTCGAACTTCGATCGGTCGCCGCCGACACCGCAGCGCGCGACCTCCAGATCGGCATCGGACATGGACGGCTGCGCAGCGGAACCTACGGCCACTCGCTTCGCCGCACCTTCACGTGCCTCGGTGACGCGGTGAACCTCTCGGCCCGGTTGATGGCCGGCGCGACGCCCGGAACGATTCGCGTCACCGACGACGTGCGACGGGAAGCGGGAGACCGTTTCCTCTGGGCGTCGGTCGGCACGTTTCCCGTCAAGGGCCGAGTCGAGCCGGTGCAGGTCTGGACCATCGAGGGGACCTCGTTCGCCACTCGGGAACGGGAGGTCCGCTACACGCTGCCTCTCGTCGGGCGCGATCAGGAGATGGCCGCGGTCGACGAGGCCGCCGACGCTGTTCGGTCCGGCAGCGGACGAGTTGTGGCCATCTCCGCCGAAGCAGGTCGCGGGAAGTCCCGGCTCATCGCCGAAATCGTCCGCAAGCTTCGAGCCGACGGCATGCCGGTGGCGTTCGGTGAGGCTTCGGTCGTGGGCTCGACGGGTAGCTACGTGGTGTGGCGCGAGGTCGTCCACACGTTGCTCGGCATCGACGAGACCGGAAGCGACAGCGCCCGAATACGCACGCTGCGTCGGTCACTCGCCGGCATCGGTCGGAGCCAGGCGCGCCGTGCGCCGCTGCTCGGGCCCCTGCTCGGCATCGATGTCCCCGACACCGATGTGACACGCGCCTTCGACGCCAAGCTCCGCAAGTCCTCCCTCGAGTCCCTCCTCCTCGATGTACTCGCCGAACGCACGCGGGCGTCGCCCCTGACCATCGTGCTCGAGGACTGTCATCGGATCGACGAACTCTCGCGTGATCTGCTCGAGGTCCTCGTTCGTGGTGCCGAGTCGCTTCCGGTCCTGTTCCTCCTGAACTACCGGCCCACCGGCAGTGCCGGGGGAGGCCTTGGTCTCGAATCGCTTCCGTTCTTCGCGGAGTTCGAGCTTTCCGAGCTCGGACCCGAGGCCGCTCGTGCCGCGGCCGTGGCAAAGATCCACCAGCTGTACGGCGAGAGCGTCCGCCCGTCGATCACTCTGATCGACGCGGTCGTCACGAGAGCCGAGGGCAATCCGTTCTATCTGGAGCAGATTCTCGACTTCCTCCACGGCCGGGGATTGGATCCCACCCGACC
>JANPDB010000795.1:0-1809 GCA_031431255.1 Acidimicrobiia bacterium
CAGGTTCTTCGCAGCCGCTTCCGGCGTGTCGAGTCCCAACTGATACGTCGTCCGGACGATGGTCGTCGTGGCGAGTCCGGCGCCGGGTACCACGAGTGCTCCGGCACCGGTCGGCGTCCCGTTCGGCGAAGCGGGTGCCAGAGTGGTCGCCGGGGACTGTCCGGTCGTCCCGCTTCCCCCGACGCATCCACCCAAGACCACGGCGGCAATCACCCAGCGGGCGCGTCGGAACACGAAGAGCGAGTCTACGGCCTCGCCTTAGGATCGATACCCGGCGCCTCAAGGGGTGTTCGCGCCGTGCCGATGAGTCCCTTGATGTCTCCGGCCAGCAGTACAACAGCAATCTTCGACGCCGGCCGGACCATGGAGGATCGGCCGCGTGACATCAGCGCGGTTACCTGCTCCGGGCGGCCCTTCATGTTGCTGACCAGCGCTGACACGGGATGTCATGGCTGAACCCGATCGGCATCCGGGGCGCGGCACCGTTGTCATGGAACGACCGGCTGACCTGGTCGTCCCCGACCGGCGTTCGGAGCGCGTTCGCGCCCGTCGAACGACTGATCGGCCGGACACGGCTGTCCCTTCGAAGAAGTCGGACCGTCGTCGCCGGGGATCCTCCGGCCCCGGCCGCAAAGGAGCGGAAGTTCAGTCCCTCGGACCGACGATGAACGGGCAGCCGATCATGGACCTCCGAGATGCCACAGGTGAGCTGCAACCGGACCCGGACGGATTGGGCCACGGTCTGGACCACTTCTCCAAGCGCGAGCGCCGGGCGTTCCACGGTCAGGTCATGTTGGCCCGCCAGATCGCCCTTGCGTTGCTCATCGCCATGGTCGCTGTCCTCGGTGACCTACCGCACCGGATCCCGCTGCTCGCGTGCCTGGGGGCCCTATGGCTCGCCGGCGGCGCGTTTCAGGTCGCCTACCTCAAGGTGAAAGACGGACTCCCGGCAACCCTGCCGTGGCTCGATTGCATCGCCAACCTCGCCATGCTGGCGGTCGCTCCACGGGCTCTTCCGATGATCCTGGTGCTCGGCTTCGCCCAGCTCTCGATCGCGGTCGTTGCGTATGGATCGATGCACGCCTTCTTCGCGGCGACCTGTCTGACGTTCGGTGTGCCCTTCATCTCGTTCGCATCGGGGAACGCCGACCCCGTGTCGGTCGCGACCGTCGCCGCCTTCGGCATCTTCGTGCCGGTCATCGCCGCGGTGCTCCATCGCATCCGCACCCTCGAGCACGGGACGCAACGTCGGTACCTCGATCTCATGGGAGGAATCGACACCATCGTCTGGGAAGCCGATCCGGAGACGCTCGACATCTGTCTCGTCGGCCCACAGGTCCGGTTCATGTTCGGCATCGACCCGGAGGACTTCGCCGACCGGTACACCGAGTTGATCCATCCCGATGATCGTGAAAGCGAGTTGGCGCTGCGGCGTGGGGGGATCGAGAACGGCGAGGAGCGGTTCTCGGTCGAGTACCGGATGATCGACCGACATGGCGACATGATCTCTGTCCGAAACGTGATCGCGGTGGACTACGACGCGGCCGGAAAACGCAAGCGTGTGCGCGGCGTGATCAACGACGTCACCCGACAGCAGGAGGCGGAGGCGACGATTCGCAAGCAGGCCCAGTACGACTCATTGACCGGACTGCCGAACCGGAGCCTGTTCAACGAACAGCTGCGTCGTCGTCTGGAAGATGCGAGGCGAACCGGCGATGAACTCGCCGTGCTGATCTTGGACTTGAACGGGTTCAAGGAGGTCAACGACACCCTTGGGCACGCGGTCGGCGATCAGCTCCTCCAGGCCAT
>JANPDB010000796.1:0-6725 GCA_031431255.1 Acidimicrobiia bacterium
CCGTCGACGCCGCCACCGTCCACGCCTGGGCGGAGTTCTCCTGCCGTCTCGAGGCCGAGGGCATCACGCTTCTCGACGTGATCGAGTGCACGCCGTGGAGCTGGGCATCGGTCCACGCCCCGTCGGCGCCGTACCTTGCGACAGGAGGGGGGCTCGGTCGTCGACCCGAGCGCAGCCAAGGCCGCCGGCGTCAGCGTGTGAGGCCGACGAGCTGATCGGCGAGGGCCCCGGGCATCGAAAGGAAGGGCGAATGGCTCGCCGACAGCGTGACCGTGTCCAGCGAACGAGCCGAACCCGAGGCCGATGCGATCAGCGCATCCTGCACCTCGATCGGGATCGTCCGATCCTCTGTGCATCGGATGTAGGTCGCAGGCAACGTTGCGAGCGGATCGCCGCTGATCGCACTCGACATATTGCCGAGCGGCTGCGGCGAGAGGTTCGCAATGGCAGACGCCGCGTCGTCGTCGGAGCAGTCACCGAAGAACACCGCCTTTGTCGCGGCGACGTCCGACGTGTCGATCGTCGACACGCCGTCTGTGCCGGCGCGGATGAGCGGCCCGAGGAGCGAACGGGAGTGGTCGGCGGGCACGGAGAAGAAGGTCTCGCCCGGGGCCGTCACGATCGCACACAGGTACACCAGGCGCTGCACGCGGGCTGCCGTCACCGGATCGCTCGCGGCCTCGGAGATGACGAGGCCGCCGTAGGAGTGGCCGAGCAGCACCACGGGGCCCGGGATCGCGGCAATCACCTCGCGGATCCGCTGCGCATCGTCGCCAAGTCCGCCGAGCGGGCCGGAATCGGCACCGTGCCCAGGAAGGTCCGGGGCGACTGCGGTTACACCCTTCGCTTCCAGAGCGGCGACCGTCTTCGCGAAGCACCACCCGCCGTGCCACGCACCGTGAACGAGGACGACGGTCGGAGCAGTGGTCGAGGTCACGGCCCAAGTCTGACTCGCCGGCCGGTCTTCGACGACACACTCCCGCAGAGCCACACACTGAACACCGTTTCGCCGGGTGCCAGACACCCTCCGGTATCGTGACGCTTGTGTTCGGGCGATCTCCTCGGCGGTCTCGCCCCGATCGAAGGCACCACGTTGCGGCATCGGCACTCCTCTCGGCGTTCGTGCTCATCGCCCAGGCCGGTTCCACATCTGCGCAGACCCCGGACACCACACCCACACCGGCCCAGACGACGACCACGACGTCCGTCCCGCCTGAGGCCCCGGCTCAGCTCACGCCAGCCGCCTACGTCGGCGACGCACTCGGCTTCATCGAGCGCTACGCCTACCGCGTGCCGAGCGTCGACTGGTCGGCGATCCGGGCGCGAGCGGAGACGAAGGCGGCTGTCGCCCGCACGATCACCGACACGTACCCCGTGATCACCGAGGCGGTCAAGGCCCTGGGCGACCGACACTCGTCGTTCACCAAACCGGTCGACGCCACCGTGCAGACGCAGGGGAACTTCAGCGGGTTCGGGTTCCTCGCGTCGATGCCCAGCCGGGTGGTCGTGACCGTGGCTCCAGGTGGGCCCGCAGCGCGCGGCGGGCTGCGAGTCGGTGACCGGATCGACCGCGTCAACGGCCAGGCCCCGAAGACCATCGGCAACGCGCTGGCCATCCGTAGCGCCGACGGTTCACCGGCCGAGACCGCCGTGCTCAAGGTCGTCCGTCGTGGTGTGAAGCGGGCCATCACGATCACCCTGCGTCGAGGCACCGTCACGTTGGTGAGCGTTCCCGTGTCCGAGCCGCCGCCGAGGGTCGTCATCCCGCCGGAGCTTGCGTACCTCGACGTGCCCGGCATTGTCGGCGATGCGGCTGCGCAGCGGGCGTTCGCGACGCAGGTCCAGACCGTCATCCGCGAGCTCGACACCGGCTCCCGTTGCGGGTGGATCGTCGACCTTCGACGCAACCGCGGCGGCTACATCTACGCGCTCCTGGCCGGACTCGGGCCGCTGCTCGGCGAAGGGCTCGTGGGTGGTTCCCGCGATGCAAGGGGTGACGTCACCACCTGGACGTATCGCGCCGGGGCGCTGTTCGCAGGCACCGAATCGACGGTGGGTGTCGACTCGCCCCATGTGCTGCGGCGTCCCGGGGCACCGGTAGCCGTGCTGACAAGCGGTCTCACGGCGAGTGCCGGCGAAGCGTCGGTCATCGGCTTTCGCGCCCTCCCGAACGCCAGGAGCTTCGGCGAGCCGACGATCGGACTGACGACGTTCAACGTCCGCAAGACGTTGGCCGACGGTGCCTTCCTCGACATCACTGCGGCGGTCGACGTCGATCGCGTCGGCACGCCCTACGAAGGACCGATCGCCCCGGACGAGCCCATCGCCATCGACTGGGCGGCGATCAACAACGGCAACGACGCGGTCGTTCAGGCGGCGTCGAACTGGTTGCGCCGCCAGTCGGCCTGCAGCGCCCCCGTCGTGCCATAGTCCGGAATGGGCGGCGCCTCGTGACCGCGGGAAACGCCGCCGACAGGACTTCCTGACACCACTGTCTACCGATCGGCATCACCAGCGGACGGGGTCGACCTCGACGCGGACCCGACCAGGTGGACGTTCGACGTCGGCCAGTACGTCGGCCAGGGCGGACGGAGACGCCGCTCGGACCAGAAACGGGCCCTCCGCGGGTCCGAGTCGGCTGACGAGACCTTCGACGATGGCGGAGGCGAGCACGTCGGCCACCGCGGTCGCCCCGGCGCCGCTCACCCGGGCGACGGCCGCCGGCGGCGCATAGGCCAACGAGGCGAGTGACTCGACGAGCAGCGCCGACAGGGCGGCCCCGTCGCCGAGGGAAAGGGCCCGGAGGACCGGGTGTTCCGGCTGACGGGTGACGAGGACCACCCGACCGTTCGGCCCGACGAGGCGGGCACACCGGAGCACGAGCGCGACAACGGCGTCAGCGGCGCGCATTCGGGGTGCCAGCAGTTCACCGTCGATGTCGAGGGCAACCACCACATCAGCCCGGCCGGCCGTGTGCAGGACGGCTTCCGTCCCGACGAGCACATCGGCGTCGGTGGTCGAGGCTGTCCCCGAGACCACTTCGACGACCGGCCGTTGCGCCAGGGCCTCCAGGTCGTCACGCAGTCTGGACGTGCCCGGGCGAAGGTGCCGGAGCCGACCGCCGCCGCAGGACCGGCACACCACGGGTGCGGTGCGCTCGCAGCGACCGCACACCAACTCCAGTGCTTCGGTGCGCTGCTGCATGGCCGAACCGCAGTGCTCGCACTCGGCGAGCGCCCCGCAGCTGCGGCAGTCGAGCAGCTTGGCGCGTCCGCTGCGGTTGAGGAGGCAGACGACCCGGCCACCTGACCGCAGTGTCGCCGTGAGCCCGGGAGCCACGATCGGCACGCGGCCGGGTTCCTCGTCACTCCGATCAAGCAGGGAGATCACCGGCCAGCCGGTTCGTTCCCCGCGGCGGTCGTCGGCGACGACGCGACCCTCGGCAAGAGCAAGAGCGTGCGGGCTCGGCACGGCACTGACGAGGAGGCACGGGGCGCCGACACGGCGCGCCCGCTCGACCACGACCTCCCGGGCGTGCCAGGTGGGAGCCCGTTCGTCCTGATAGGCCTCGTCATGCTCGTCGAGGACGACGGCCGCACCGAAGTCGACCATCGGGGCCCACGCCGCTGTCCTGGCCCCGACGACGACGGTCCCCGGGACGGCCGCCCGGTCCCACTCGTCGGGCATGACGGCGACAGGGACGCCGAGGCGTCGGAATCGCCGGGCGAGGTCATGGGCCGGGGCGACCTGCGGCACAAGGACCAGCACCCCGCGGTTCCCGGAGGCGCGTGCAGCCTCGATGAGCAGGGGAAACGGATCGGAGACCGGGGCGAGGCGAACGCAGCTCGCCGCGGGCATGGCGAGTGCGTCTCGGATCGCCCCGGCGAATCCAGGACCGGCTGCCGGCGGGGGCAGCACGGCAGGATCGAGCGGTCGCCCGGTCCCGACGATTCGGACGGCCCGCTTCGGTGAGGCGATCGCCAGGAAGGTCGCCGGCCGACCCCACCATCGCCACGCCGCCCACCTCGCCAGCGAGAGCACCTCACGGGGCGGTCCGACCGACGAAACCCGCGTGACGGACAGGAGGAGATCGATCGGCACCGCCGGTTCGACGTTCAGACCAACGACCCATGCTCCGACCCGCCGACCGTGGAGCGGGACACGCACCATCGTTCCGAGGCGGACGCCGTCCGCTCCGGCGAGTACGCCGGGGAGCAGGTAGTCGAAGGTCTTGTCGATCGCGGGCTCGTCGATGAGCACGCGGATGACCCGATCAGCCACGCTCATGATTCCACCGGCTCGCCGATAACTCGCACACGACCCGGTCGGCCATGCGGTTCACCCGGTCCGAGGGACCGGCATGCGAAGGGTGGACCGCTTCGGGGGGACGTCAGATCCCGGCCGCGGCCTTGAACGCCTCGAGCTTGGAGGTCTGCTCCCAGGTGAACCCGGGCTCGTTGCGGCCGAAGTGACCGTAGGCCGCGGTCCTTTTAAAGATCGGCTTGCGGAGGTCAAGATCACGAATGATGGCAGCAGGACGGAGGTCGAACACGTCGTTCACCGCCGCAGCAATCTTCTCGGGGGCGATCGTGTGGGTGCCGAAGGTCTCGACGAGCAGCGAGACGGGCCGGGCAACACCGATGGCGTAGGCGACCTGTACCTCGCAGCGCTCTGCCGCGCCGGACGCCACGACGTGTTTGGCGACCCACCGGGCGGCGTAGGCCGCGGACCGGTCCACCTTCGACGGGTCCTTGCCGGAGAAGGCGCCTCCACCGTGGCGCGCCGCACCGCCATAGGTGTCGACGATGATCTTGCGGCCGGTGAGGCCGGTGTCGCCGTGGGGACCGCCGATGACGAAGTTGCCCGTCGGATTGGAGAGGAACTTGTACGCGTCGTCGGCGAACTGGGCCGGGATCACCGGCTTGACGACGCGCTCGAGCAGGTCGACGTGGAGCTCGTTCTTGAGGTCGATGCCCGACGCGTGCTGGGTGGAGATGAGCACGGTGCGCAGGGCCACCGGACGGCCGTCCTCGTAGTCGAACGTGACCTGGGTCTTGCCGTCGGGACGCAGATACGCAACCGAGCCGTCCTTGCGGACCTTGGTGAGTTGCTCCGCCATGCGGTGCGCCAGCCAGATCGGCAGCGGCATTAGATCGGGAGTCTCGTTGCAGGCGTAGCCGAACATCATTCCCTGGTCGCCTGCACCCTGGCTGTCCAGTTCGGCGTCGATGTCGTGCTCGGTGCGCATCTCGAAGGCCTTGTCGACGCCCATGGCGATGTCGGCGGACTGCTCGTCGATCGAGACGATCACGCCGCAGGTGTTGCCGTCGAAGCCCTTCCGGGCGTCGTCGTAGCCGATCTCGTTGACGGTCGAGCGAGCGAGCTTGGCGATGTCGACGTAGGCAGAGGTCGTGATCTCCCCCGCCACAACGATGAGTCCGGTGGTGAGGAGGGTCTCACAGGCCACCCGGGCCATCGGGTCAGAAGCGATGATGGCGTCGAGTACGGCATCGGAGACCTGGTCGGCCATCTTGTCCGGGTGACCCTCGGTCACCGACTCGGATGTGAACGTCCAATTGGCCATGGGGAACCCCTTTTTGGTGAAGTCGCCGTGCCGCGTGCACGGTGGTGGTATCCGGAAGAGCGGCGGAAACGCTAGCCGCCGTGCGGTGACCCGGACAGCGTTGCCGGCCAAAGTGATTCGTCCGGCCCAGGGACGTCGGTCACACGCGGCGGCGTCACGGCGGGGTCAGGAACCGGCGAGGCAATCGCGAGCGGCGTCGAGGACGGCGTTCGCAATCGTCATCTTGGAGGCCAGGGGAACCTTGGTTACGGGACCGTCGGCGGCGAAGATCGTGACGGCGTTGGTGTCGTGTTCGAAGCCGACGCCCGGTGCGCTCACGTCGTTGGCCACGATCAGGTCGAGGTTCTTGCGGACGAGTTTGCCGCGGGCGTTGGCCTCGAGGTCGTCGGTCTCGGCGGCGAAACCGACGATGACCTGGCCGGGTCGCTTGGCGGCACCGAGGGCGGCGAGGATGTCGACGGTCGGCTCGAGGATGACCTCGGGAACCGAACCGCCCTTTTTGATCTTCGACGCCGCCACCGATGATGGCCGGAAGTCGGCGACGGCAGCCGTCATCACCACGATGTCCGCATCGGCCGCCGCCGCCACCATCGAGTCGTACATCTCGGCTGCGGTGTTCACCCGTTCGACCCGCGAGGAGACGGGGCCGTCGAGCCCGACCGTCGACACGATCGTCACCGACGCTCCTCGGGCGGCCGCCGCATGGGCAATTGCGTAGCCCTGCTTTCCGGACGAGCGGTTCCCGATGAAGCGGACCGGATCGATCGGTTCACGAGTGCCCCCGGCCGACACGAGCACCCGGACGCCCGCGAGATCGCCGGCCGGCGCGACGGCGGTCAGGATCCGGGCGGCTTCGTCGACGATCTCCCACGGCTCACGCAGACGCCCCCGACCGACGTCACCAGAGGCGAGGGCGCCGTCGGCAGGATCGAGCACATAGGCGCCGCGGCGGCGCAGCGTGGCGAGGTTCTCGACGACGGCCGGGTGCTCCCACATCTCGGTGTGCATGGCCGGGCAGACGAGCACGGGGGCGGCTGTGGCAAGGAGGGTGGCGGTGAGCAAGTCGTCGCTGATCCCCGCCGCGTAGCGACCGATCGTGCGGGCCGTCGCCGGCGCGACGATCATGAGATCGGCCGAGCGG
>JANPDB010000797.1:0-2616 GCA_031431255.1 Acidimicrobiia bacterium
AAATCGCCACTGCGCGCCGCGACGACAGCACCCGATTCTCCGTGAGCACGGCGGTGAGCATGTCGACCGAAGTCGCGATGTCGCCGGCCCATGGTGGGAAGGCCACAACGTCGTGGACCACGACGGAGACCGACCGTGTCGTGCCCGGATCCCGAAGCACCAGGCGGTCACCGGACCGAAGGATCCCTCCGCGAACCGAAGCCAGCCGTTCGCTGATCACGACAGTTCCGGAGGGAAGGTCGACCGACGCTGACGAAGGCCCGGGGAATCGACCCCGGGGGATCCAACCGTCCCCGAGACCGTCGCCGGCGGCGAGCGCCAGGGAGGGGGTCGCCGGGATGTCGATCCCGCCGCCGTCGACCAGGAGAGTGGCGGAGTGAAGGACACGGCCACCGCTGACACGGACAAGTTGCTTGGCCAAACCCGCGGCATCCGTGTCGTCGCTGAAGAGGACCGAGGATCGCCACGGCGCGGCCACCGTCGCCGTGGCGGCGAGACCCTGGGACGCCGCCACCGGAAGAACGACGAGACCCGTCGCCGCGGCGACACCGGCGAAGCTTCGCGTGCGCAAACGACGGACGGGACGCGCCGTCACGCCCCGCCCGAACGGCGGGCGCTGGAGCACTGTGCCTCCGAGGATCAGCGCACCTCCGACGATCAGCGCGATGAAGCCGGCGGCAGGCATCCAGATCGTCGAGCGATGACGCAAGAGCACAAAGCTCCCCGCTGACGCCAGGACGCCGACAATCGAGAGAACGGGACCGGGAAAGCGGGTAGCCGAGGCTCGACCAACCATCCGGAGCAGAGCAGACGGCACGATGACGCCGATCGACCGAAGCAACGAGGGGGCCAGAGCCAAGCCTCCGGCGAACGTGAGCGCCTGGGTGATCGTCGTGGCACCACCAGTCATCGATCGATCGATGGGTACGTAGGCGCCGACCGTGGCGCGGACCGCTAGGGCGGCCACCGTGCCGGCGCCCAGTCCGATCGTCGTGCTCAGGCCGAGGAAGGCGGTTTCGATGGCCACCGACGAACGGCTTCGAAGTCCAAGGGACCGCAGGACCTCGCGCTGCACGCCGTGACGCTTCCGACGGGCGAGGAACGAAATGGCTGCGCACGCGGCGGCTGCGATGTAGAGCGCGACGCGCGACAGGCGACGAGAAGGCGCCGAAGCCTCGAGTTCGACGCGGAGCCGCTCGACGTGCGCGGCCTTCACGGCGATCACGGTGGCCGGTATCGGTGCAGCGACGCGAATGGTCGAGCCTCCGAGTCCGATCGGGTCGTCGGCAGGAAGGGTGGCCGGTCCGATCGACGGATTCGCGAGGATCTCGTCGAGGAGGGCGACGGTCGCGCCTGAGCGGCGAAGGCCGTCGAGGGCATCGCCCTGGTTCGAGACGGCGACCACGAACTGGGCGTTCGCCGAAGCCCCCCGATCCGTCAACGCGTCGATCGTCGTCGTGATCGTTCCGGGCGCAACGTAGACGACCGGCCGTTGGGCCGGGCGTCCGAATGACGGGTCACCGAGACCGCGCAGGTCGGCTGCAGCGAATCCGCGGCCTGTGCCGATGGGGAGCACGCGGACGTCGCGGCTGATGCCGCCCATCGACAGTCTGCTGAGGGCGGGGGCACCCGAGGCGTTCACGAGCGAACCGCTAATCGCCACGTCGCCGACGGCCAGCGGGGCCACGCCGGCGAGGCCTGTTTGACCCGGTTTCCCGCCGAACGACTGCCCCACGGTGACATCCATTTCGACGACCGTGACGTCGAGGTGACAGTCGCCGATCTGCAACGCCCCGTCGATCATCACCAACGCCATGAGGTCATCGACCGAACTGCCCATGCGTACGTCGGCGGAGCGGGCACGGGTCAGGGCATCGAGCGCCTGATTGCGCGAGTCGACGTCGGGCGAAACGACCAGTTCGTCGACGGGTCCGAGATGGCGGACGGCAGAAGCCGCCACCAGACCGTCGGCGTGTACGCCGAGGGCAAGCGCCAGCGAGGCGAACACGACGGACGCGCTTATCGGCACGATCACGTATCGACGGTTCGTCTCGGATCGGACGAGCACCGTCACCACGCGGCGAATGGCCGGCCGCGTCGCCAGCACGACCAGGAGCGGGATGACGACCGCGCCAAGCGCGAGTGCGGCCATGGTCGACGAACGGCGCGACCACGAAAGCCAGCAGAGCAGGACGGAGAGATCAGCCGTCAGGACAAGCAGGAGGCTCGAGCGGAACTCGGCAGATCCGGCCGCCGTTGCGGATTCACGGCCCGGCGCCGGGCCGTCGTCCTCGAACGGTTCGGATCGACCTGTCATGCGTGTCCGCGCCGACGCTTCGACGTCACGCGTCGACAGGGTGAAGTGATCCGTCTCGGAGCACGTACGTCGTGTTCGCGCACGCCAGGAGCACCGGGTCGTGGGTGGCGGCCACGACGGTCAGGCCGTCGTGGCAGAGCTCGAAGATCAGGGCGTAAATCTCCGCCATCGTCTCGGGATCGATCGCTGCACTCGCCTCGTCGAGCCAGAGGATCGCCGGTTCCCCGACAAGGGCCCGGGCGATCGCGACACGCCGACGCTCCCCGGCGGAGAGCTCCGAGGTCCGGTGGTCCGGGGAC
>JANPDB010000798.1:0-1930 GCA_031431255.1 Acidimicrobiia bacterium
CGCCCCAGTCACCGAGGTTTCCGGAGGCTGTAGGCGCCACCGGACAGTGCATCTGGACTACGGCTCGGTGTTCAGGCTCCACCGGCTGGACTGATCGGCTGGATCTGTGGTGGATCGCGCAACACGGCGGCGGCCAGGGCCCGCGCTCGTCGCAGGTTCTTTGCGCTGAGCGACAGCTCTGCGAGAACGGTGGCGAAGACGGCATCCGGCCCGACGACCTCTGTGCCGACCTCCACGTCCACATCGATCTCGAGGTTGAGGCAGTCTGCCATCGGCACCTCGGCGAAGGGCAAGGCCACCAGGCGGCCCGTCGAAGGCGCGTGCACGATCACATCAATGACAGCGCACAGCGGCCGGCGACTCGGTTTGACTGCCGATGGCAGATCCAAGCAGCTCCGCAACTGCGCCTCCACCAAATCGACATTCCATACTGACCGGACGTAGTCCCAAATCCGCCCGCCGCCCATGCGAGCGTTGACCTCGATGATGCGCGGACCGCGGCTCGTGCACTTGCCCTCCACGTGCAACACCCCGCGCGTCAGTCCGAATGCCTGAACCGTCTGCACGACGAGGTCGACGAGGCCGCGGACTGCCTTGCGGCTGTGGTCCGGCGGGCAATGAAGACCGGTCTCTTGAAACGACGGCTCGTTGGTCGGCCAGTTCTGTGACACGCTCGAGAACACGCACCTTCCGTCGTGCATGACGAGGTCGACGTCGAATTCGACGCCATCGAGGTACTCCTCCAAGAGGAGGTCGTTTCCGGCCCGGAAGATACCGTCGCCCTCAGGGCCAACCACGCTCCGCACGAGCGAGTACACGCCCGGCAGGGACTCGACATTGTCGACTCGCACGCACCCAAGGGCGCTCGCCCCGAACTCGGGCTTCACTACGGCCGGAAAGCCCACTTGGGCGGCAGCGGCAAAGAGTTCATCGAGTGAGCGCACGCGCTGCGCCCGAGGGGTGGGCAACCCCAGGTTGGCCGACAGCTCACGGGTACGCACCTTGCTGCGCGCCGCGTCCACCGCCGCCGGTGGGTTGCCAGGAAGCCCCAGCGCCGCGGCCACGCGGGCGGCCATACACACGCTGTCCTCCCAGAACGTGAGCACGCCGTCCGGACGGATGCCGGCCTGCTCCAAGGCACGCAGAACTGCAGCGGCATCCTCGTCGGCATCGCCGACGACAGGTGACGAGATCCACGTCTGGGCGATGCCCTCGGCGACCAGAGACTCGGACCAGTGACCGGGTTCGTCGACGATCACGAGCCGCGCTCCGAGCTCGGCCATCCTGGCGTGGGCACGACGCTTGCCCTCGTAACCCGCGCCGACAACCACGACAGTGGCACCGACCACGTTCATGGCTGCACCCACGTCGGATCGTCCACCAACGCGGTGGGCCTGGGCAGCGACGCCGACTCTCGACGTTGCGTGCTGGAGCTATCGATCGCCGAGCGCACGGTGGGAGCAGACAGGAGCGCATCGAGCAGCGCCTCTCCCTCCAAGCGCAGGACCGTACTCTGTTCCACAGTCGTGACACTCGCGTTCCTCGGGGCGTTTTCGAGCAGGCCCCGCTCGCCGAACCAGTCACCGGGACCGAGGCGAGCCACCTCCTCACCGTCGCGATGAACCAGCACACTTCCGTCGATGACGACGTAGAACGCATGGGCGGGCGCGCCCTGCACCACGATGTCGACGCCCTCCGGCAAGGGGCACGTCTGCGATGCCGAGGCGAGTTGCTCGAGCACGACAAGGGAAGCGCCAGCTGCAATCGGCAGCCGTTAGATCACCGCTACCCGTGATGCCAACACGTCCGCCCGTTGCCGGCTCACGGCATTGAGACCGCGAAGACCCGCGAGACACAGCACCGTGATCAGCACAGCAACGAGGCCGAGCACCGTCAAGCTGGCGCCAAGCGACGTATGGGAGGTCAGCAC
>JANPDB010000799.1:0-7027 GCA_031431255.1 Acidimicrobiia bacterium
CCGGCGATCACGTGACCGGCCCCGAGCGGGAAGCGGAACGTCTCGCTGCGGTCCCACGACGAGTCGAATTCCTTCCCGGTCGACCAGGACACGCCGACGTAGTGCACGTCGACGAACGACCCAGCGGTGGCCTCGGCGCCGTCGCCGACGGTGATGTCTTCCATCACGTGATCGGTGGGTGCGGGGGTGGACGGAAGGGACACGGCAGGCTTGCTCACGGCCGAAGACCGTAGCCTCTTGGCCAACGCCCGTTTGTACGCCCGGTCGCGGAACCACCGGTCGAAGTACACCATGGCAATGCCCGCTCAGCCTGTCTGTGCTTTCGAGTGGTCAGATCGTCTCGAAGCGGCCGGACGATGCGGCCCGGAACACCGCGTCGATGATGCCCATGTTGGTCAGTGCATCACGCAGCGGAGCGTCGGTCGGCGCCTCTTCGCGGACCCGGCGGGAAAACGCCTCGCCCTGGCTCGTGTACTGATTGTTCGCGGGGACCACATGGCGTTCGGCGTCGAGACCGTCGATCGATTCGCCCCGATGCGTCAGGTAGATGGCCGGTGCGTCTCCGAGCGGGTTGAACGGAATGGTCATCTCCAATCGTGCGTCGGAGCCGTGGATCTGCACGCGCTGGTGGTACACGGCCTGGGTGGAGACGGAGAAGGTGCACGAGCGCCCGTCGCCGAAATCGAAGATGCCCGACGTGAGCCGATCGGTGCAGAACGTGGGATCGATGTCCATGAGTGCAGCGACACGTACGGGCTCGGCCTCGAAGAACCAACGGGCGGCGACGACGGCGTAGCAGCCGATGTCGTACATTGCGCCACCCCCGTTGGACGCGATGTTGCGGATGTTCGTGCCGTCGACGTTCATGTACGAAAACGCAACGTGTCCGTGCGAAATTGCGCCGAGAGAACCCGAGCGGACGAGCTCGCGGGTCTCGTGCCACTGCGGATGGAAGCGCACCATGAACGCTTCGGCGATGTGGACCTTGGTAGCGAGCGGAAGCAACGTCGCCACCTCGGCGGCGTTCAGGCCCATTGGCTTCTCGCACATCACGTGCTTGCCCGCTTCCGCGGCGCGCCGTGTCCACTCCACATGCAGGTCGTTGGGCAGCGGGTTGTAGATCACGTCGATCGTTGGGTCGGCGAGGAGTTCCTCGTAGGACCCGTAGGCCGTCGGGATGTCGTTGCGTTCGGCGAACTCAGTGGACCGGGTGAGGTCACGTGACGCCACGGCGGCGAGCTCGACGAGCGGGCCCTGGCGTATACCGGGCAGAAAACTCTTCTCCGCAAACGATGATGTCGACAACACGCCCCAACGAACCGGTTCCATGCTCGGAGGCTACCGGGCAGGGCTCGTCCGGCAGAGACGCCCTTCACGATCTGCGAGCGCCCGCCGGCGCGTCGCCCGGCATCCCGGATCGGCAAATTCGGCATCCCAGATAGCCCAAAATCGGCGCGGCATGGCCGATTCCAGGCGGTGTGGGATGCCGAAACCCGGGTTCTGGGATGGTGGGCCGGAGGCGTTGTCGTACCCTCCGCCTACCCTGTTGGCTGTGGCCGGACGATCTCTGAGGACTGTGGCGACACCGGCTGCGCCACCGCCGAACGCGCTCGACCCCGATGTCGTGCTCGGCCGGTTCTCCGAAGCCACGAGGGCGTGGTTCACCACCACGTTCGACGCACCCACATCGGCGCAGACGCAGGGCTGGGACGCCATCTCCAAGGGGCAGCACACGCTTGTGCTTGCGCCCACCGGATCAGGAAAGACGTTGGCGGCATTCCTCTGGGCGCTCGATCAACTGGCGGCGCGACCCCGGGCCACCCGGGCGAAGACCGGGGTGCGGGTCCTCTACATCTCCCCACTCAAGGCCCTGATCTACGACGTGGAGCGCAACCTGCGCGCCCCGCTCGTCGGCATCGCCCGCGAGGCGCAGCGGCGTGGGCTGCCGCTGCCCGACATCACCGTCGCCACCCGTACCGGCGACACAGGGGCAAAGGAACGTCGAGAGATCGCCAAGCACCCGCCCGACATCCTGGTGACCACGCCCGAGTCGCTGTACCTCCTCCTCACGAGCCAGGCCCGGTCGATCCTGAGCACGGTCGAGACGGTGATCATCGACGAGATCCACGCGGTCGCCGCCACCAAGCGCGGTGCCCACATGGCCCTCAGCCTCGAACGACTCGAAGCGGTCGTCCTCGCCGGGGGAGGGCCGCCACCCCAGCGGATCGGCCTCTCGGCAACGCAGCGTCCCCTGGAAGAAGTGGCCCGGTTCCTCGCCGGCCGCTCCTTTGACGACGCCACCCAGAAGTGGAAGGCGCGCGAGGTACGCATCGTTGACACCGGCGTGCGCAAGACGCTCGACATCCAGATCGTCGTGCCGGTCGAAGACATGGGCGAGCTCGGCAAGCCGGTGCTCGGCGCCGACGGTGAACCGATCCTGATGGGGGCGGCTGCGGGCGACCCGGAGTCGCGTAAGTCGATCTGGCCGGCGATCTACCCGCAGCTTCTCGAACTCATACGCACGCATACTTCTACGCTGATCTTCGTGAACTCCCGCCGGTTGGCGGAGCGGCTCGCCAACAAGCTCAACGAGCTCGCCGGCGAGGAGCTCGTCCGTTCGCATCACGGCTCGATCGCGCGCGAGCAACGGCTGGAGATCGAGGAGTTGTTGAAGGCCGGTCGTCTCCCCGCGCTCGTGGCCACGAGCAGTCTGGAGCTCGGCATCGACATGGGGGCGATCGATCTCGTCGTGCAGGTCGAAGCGCCGTCGTCGGTGGCAAGCGGTCTGCAGCGGATCGGCCGGGCGGGCCACCAGGTCGGCATGCCGTCGAAGGGACGGATCTTTCCGAAGTTCCGTGGCGACCTCATTTCCGCGGCGGTCGTCGCCCGTCGCATGGTCGATGGACTCGTGGAGGAGACGCGCGTTCCTCGAAATCCGATCGACGTGCTCTGCCAGCAGATCGTGGCGCTGGTCGCCACCGACGATGCCGGCACCACGGTCGACGACGTGGCCCGGATGGCCCGGGGCGCCTATCCGTTCGCCGACGTCTCCGACGACGTGCTGCACGGTCTGCTCGATCTCCTTGCCGGTCGCTATCCGTCCGATGAGTTCGCCGAGCTGCGCCCCCGTATCACCTGGGATCGTCTCACCGGCAAGCTGACGCCGCGTCCGGGTGCCCGTCTGCTCGCCGTCACGAGCGGTGGCACGATACCCGATCGCGGGCTCTATTCCGTTGTCACGCCCGAGGGCACCAAGGTCGGTGAGCTCGACGAGGAGATGGTCTACGAGTCACGAGTCGGCGAGGCGTTCCTGCTCGGCTCGACCACGTGGCGAATCGAAGACATCACGCCCGACCGTGTCGTGGTCACGCCCGCGCCCGGCGTGCCGGGCAAGATGCCGTTCTGGCACGGCGACAAGATCGGACGGCCGTATGAGCTGGGCCAGGCCATCGGCGAGTTCGTCCGCACGGTCGAGCAGATGGACGACGACGTACTGCGTGAGCGATTCAATCTCGACGCGCTTGCCACACAAAATATGCGCGCCTACGTTGCCGAGGAACGCGAAGCCACGGGCGGTCATCTGCCCACAGACCGTCAGATCGTGGTGCAGCGGTTCCGCGACGAGCTCGGCGACTGGCAGCTCTGTCTACTGTCTCCCTTCGGCGCCCAGGTGCACGCGCCGTGGGCCATGGCCATCGAGGCCCGTATCCGCGACCGGCTCGGCATGGAGGCGCGGGCGATCTGGAGTGACGACGGCATCATGGTCCGCCTGCCCGAGGCCGACGAGGCACCGCCGGCCGACTACTGCCTGATCGATCCCGACGAGCTCGACGAACTGCTCATGAACGAACTGGGCAACTCCGCGCTGTTCGCGGCGCGGTTCCGGGAGAACGCGGCGCGTTCGCTCTTGTTGCCAAGGCGACGGCCTGGTTCACGAACGCCGCTCTGGCGTCAGCGCCAGCGCAGTGCCGATCTGCTCAAGGTGGCGTCGCGCTACGCCAGCTTCCCCGTCATGTTGGAGACCTACCGCGAGTGTTTGCGCGATTCCTTCGACGTGCCGTCGCTGATGGGCCTGCTCCACGAGATCCGAGCGCGCAAGGTCCGGGTGGTGAGCCTCGACATGGCTCACCCCTCACCGTTCGCGTCGTCGTTGGCCTTCGGCTACATCGCCAACTTCATGTACGACGGCGACGCGCCACTGGCCGAGCGCCGAGCGGCGGCCTTGGCGTTGGACCGCGACATGCTCGCCGATCTGCTCGGCAGCGAAGAGCTGCGAGAGTTGCTCGAGCCTCAGGCCATTGCCGCCGACGAAGACGAGCTTCAGTGCCTCGACCCCCGTCGCCATGCCCGCACCGTCGACTCGGTGCACGATCTGCTCCGTCGACTCGGCGACCTTTCCGTCGACGAACTTGCGCTGCGAGTCGAGGGGGGTTTGACCTCGACCACCGAGAAAATGAGCGCACTGACGAGAGAACGTCGTGCCGTGCTGGTTCGGGTGGTGTCGGAGGACCGCTACATCGCCGCCGAAGACGCGGGGCGCTACACCGAAGCCCTCGGCTGTCGAGTCCCCCCCGGACTTCCCGCGGCGTTTCTCACGTGGTCCGGACCGGTTGACCCGATCGATCCGGCGGCACCGTTGGGCAGCCTGCTGGTCCGCTACGCCCGCACCCACGGTCCGTTCACCACGAACGACGTCGCCACGCGCTTCGGCGTGTCGCCCGACATCGTCGAGGCGTGCCTCCTCCGCCGTGGCGACGACGGGTCACTGTTGTCGGGGGAGTTCCGTCCCGATGGCGCTGGACGGGAATGGTGCGATCCCGATGTCCTGCGCCAGTTACGCCAGCGCTCACTCGCCGTCCTCCGCAAGGAGATCGAGCCGACGTCGGTCGACGCCTTCGCCCGTTTCCTCCCGGATTGGCACGGCGTCGGCTCGGCCGTGGTGAGCGGCGGTCTCGATCGGCTCTACGAGATCATCGGACAGCTCCAGGGTGTGGCGCTCCCGGCCAGCGTGCTCGAGCGCGACATCCTCCCGGCCCGGCTTCCGCGCTACACCCCGAGGCTGCTCGACGAACTCCTCGGCGCGGGTGAGGTCGTGTGGGTCGGCGCCGGCCCGCTCGGACGAGACGACGGCAAGGTCGCGCTGTATCTCCGCGAAACGGCGGCGTTGCTCGCTCCGATGCCTCGCGCGGACAACGCCGATGCGCCGTCAGAGGACGAGCATGATCGTCTGCGCGCATTGCTTTCTGCTCGCGGTGCGTGCTTCTTCCGTGAACTGCAGGGCACGAACGATCTGCGCACGATCGACTCGATCTGGGACCTCGTGTGGGCCGGCGAAGTCACCAACGATTCCTTCGCCGCCGTCCGGGCGCTCGCCGGTTCGAAGAAGGCCGGCGCATCATCGGTCGGAGCGGCTACCCGACGCGCCGGGCGTCCACGCCTTGCGTCGCTCAGCGTTCTCGGACCGCCGAAGGCCCAGGGTCGGTGGTCGCTGGTCACCCGCGAGCTTGGGCTCACGTCGCCGGGTGACCCGTCGAGCGACTCCGCTACCGAGGGGTTCGTCCCGAAGAAGCAGCAGATCGCCTCTGCCCGTGCGACTGCCACCGAACGCGCCCACGCCCTCGCTATCACCCTCCTCGAACGTCATGGTGTGCTCACCCGCGAGGCCATCAAGGCCGAGGGCGTGGCCGGAGGCTTCGCCGGGCTCTATCCCGTCCTCAAGCTGCTCGAAGATGGTGGCCGGGTGCGGCGTGGCTACTTCGTGGCCGGTCTCGGCGGCGCCCAGTTCGCGGTGCCCGGTGCCGTCGATCGGCTGCGGGCCTTCCGCGAGCCACCGCCGATTCCCGAGGTCACCGTGCTCGCCGCGGTCGATCCGGCCAACGCTTACGGGGCCGCGCTGGCGTGGCCGGTGAAGGGACCGCAGCGTGCTGCCGGGGCCTACGTGCTGCTCGTCGACGGCCTTCCCTCGCTGTACCTGGAGAAGGGTGGTCGTTCCATCGTGGCGCTGCGCCCCTTCGACGGCGAATGGGAGGAGCCAGCCATCCGCGCGCTGAGCGCCATGGTCGGTGCCGAGGAGTCACGGGATCGAATCGTGCGCTTCCGTCGCCTCGTGCTGGAAACCGTCCCCGACGAGTTGCTCCCGCTGCTTCGTGCCGCGGGTTTCGTCCCCACTCCCAAGGGCCTGGCGAAGTATGCGTAGTCCGGCGGAGTTTGGATGATTTGTTGCTCTGGGAGCTACAAATCTTCCGAACTCTGGTGTCAGCCGACGAGATCAGTGCTGAGACCGCGCCACAGTTGCGTGCACAGCGCGAGCGACTCGATGTCGATCCGTTCGTCGTGGCCGTGAAAGCGATTGGCGACGGCGACGCGATCCAGCGTGGGGCTGAAGAGACCCGCCCCGTACACGACCGTTCCTTTGTCACGGAAGAAGCGGCCGTCGGTACCGCCGACCATGAGGCTCGGTGTCATCTCGGCGTGCGGGTAGCGACGACGAATGTGGTCGCCGATCGTGTCCCACAGCGGTCCGCCGAGCGGCGATGCGGTCGCGTTGCCCTCGGAAAGTCGCTCGATCGTCACAGCGTCGCGGAACTCGCCGCACAGCTCCCACAGCAGCGCGTCGACGTCGTCGTTGGAGAAACCGGGCATCGTTCGAATATCGACGTCGAGCTGCACCCGGTCGGGCACGATGTTCGTCTTCTGTCCACCGTGTACGACGTTGCACGACATCGTCGTGTGACTGCATGCGTGAAGGCGTCGACCGAGCATCGGCGGCAACTCGGCCAGCGCATCATCGAGGGCCGACGGATCCAGCAGCCGTTGCTGCATTGCGGGGTCGAGTCCGCTGGTCTTGATCAGCCCGGCCCAGGATTCGTCGATCGAGGTCGGGCCACCGTGAGCCGTGATCCGACGAATGATCTCGGCCGCCTTCACAAGGGCATTGTCCGTTGCGTACGGCGACGATCCGTGGCTCGGCGTGCCACCGATGGTGAGTCGACGCCATGCCACTCCCTTCTCGGCCGTCGACATCATG
>JANPDB010000800.1:0-2473 GCA_031431255.1 Acidimicrobiia bacterium
GGGATCCACACCGCGTTCAACAGCTTGGCGACAGCGGCCGGTGTCTTGGCCATCATGTCGTCGGTCTGGAACTCGGCGAAGTTCGCGTACCCGTGGAGTGATGCGAGTTCCCGGCGACGGACGAGGATGTCGGTGATCAGCGGGCGGTTCTCGGAGCTCCCTCCGTTCTCGCCCCGCCGCATCCACGCGGCGAATGCGATCTCGCGGAGATCGCGGCGTTTCGACGTCTCCAGGAATGGGACGATGAGCGATCGGGAGAGGGTGACGATGTGGGTCCCCTCGGCGAGTCCGGCGTCGCGCGCCGCACCCCTCGCCGAGGCCAACAGCCAGTCGGGGAGGCCGGCGCGATCGGCTTCGTCGGGGAGCTCGAGATGCCAGCCCGTCTCGTCGGCGAGGACGTTCTGGGCGAACTGGGTCTGGAGGGTGGCCAATTCCTCGGCGAGCGCCCCGACCCGGACGCGGGCCTCGCCCGAGAGCATGGCCCCGCCACGCACGAAGTCGAGGTGCTGGCGGCGGAGAAGGCGATCTTCGACCGGGCTGAGGCCGAGCGAATCGATCTGCCGATGTAGGGCGTCGATCCGGGCGAACACCCCGGCGTGCAGCGAGATCGTCGCGTAATGAGCGGCGAGGCGTGGCGCCATCGCCCGTTCGACGGCCTGCAGAGCGGGGCTCGTGTCCGCGGAGCAGAGGTTGCCGAACACGCTGCCGACGGCATCGAGCACCGCACCGCATCGGTCGAAGGCCAGGCAGGTGTTCGCGAAGGTCGGCTCGTCGGGGTTGTCGGCGATCGCGTCGACCTCGGCGAGTTGGAGCGCCATGCCGTGGCGGAGCGCCGGTTCGAAGTGCTCGGCGGTGATCGCCGCGAACGGGGGGAGCGCCAGAGGGCCGGTCCAGTCCTGGAGCAACGGGTTGTCGGCTGCTGTGGTGTGCATGGTTACGTCTTTCGGCGTGGCGACCCCGAGAGCGTAGGGCCAGGCGCCGCGGTTCGTCAGTGCGTCGCCGCCTCCGTCGCGTAACGCCGGAGGATGCGGCGCCCGAGCGAGGTCTTGTGGACCTCGTCGGCGCCGTCGTAGATGCGAGCGGCACGTTCGTGGCGGTACCAATACGCCAGGATCGTGTCGTCGGTGACGCCGAGCGCGCCGTGAACCTGGATGGAGCGGTCCACCGCCTTGAGCATGGTGTTGGCCACCTCGAACTTGATGGCGGAGATCTCATCGCGCGCCGCACTCGCCCCGAACCGGTCGATCATCCACGCGCAATGCAGCGTTTGCAGTCGCGCACCGCGGATTTCTGCGTCCATCTCGGCCACCCAATGCTGGATGACCTGCTTGCCCGCCAGCGTGCCGCCGTCGGCATCGATGACCCGCTCGTTGGCCCGGGCGCACATCATGTCGAACGCCCGGGCGGCGATGCCCAGCCAGCGCATGCAGTGATGGATGCGTCCCGGCCCGAGGCGGTCCTGGGCGATGAGAAAGCCCGAACCCTCCGGTCCGAGCACATTCGTGCGGGGCACACGGCACGACTGGTAGATGACCTCGCCGTGGCTCGCGTGCCCGGAGCCGGCGTGGCCCATGACGCTCACGTTGCGCACGAGGTTGAACCCCGGGGTGTCGGTAGGCACGATGATCATGCTCGCCCGCTGATGGGGCGGAGCGTCCGGATCGGTGACGGCCATGACGATGGCAAACGCCGCGCCGTCGGCCGACGACGTGAACCACTTCTGTCCGCTGATCACGAAGTCGTCGCCGTCGATGACGGCCCTGGTCTCGAGGAGCACGGGGTTCGAGCCCGCCGTCTCAGGTTCGGTCATCGAGAAGCAGCTGCGGATCTCACCGGCAACGAGCGGGCGCAGGAACCGTTCACACTGTTCCTCGGTTCCGTACTTGTGGAGGATCTCCACGTTGCCGGCGTCGGGCGCTTGGGTGCCGAACACCGTCATGCCGAGGGGGCTGCGCCCGACGGCCTCGGCGAACAGGCCGTGGTCGACCATCGACAGCCCGAGCCCGCCGAGGTCGACGGGGTGGTTGGGCGCCCACAGGCCCATCTGCTTCACCATGGCCTGGGCGGCGCGAACACCCGCTTCGAGGGTCGCCGGGTCGCCGTGGAGCATCTCGCCCTCGAGGGGGATCACCTCCCGCTCCATGAACTCGCCGATCATGGCGAGCCTGACCGTCATTTCTTCGGACACGTCGAAATTCATCGTCACTCTCCTCGGACGCAACGGTAGGGACACGCCCGCACCGTCGAACAGGGCCGTTGGTCCCGAGGTCGGACCGGCCGGGAGATCGGCCGGGCTCATTCGACAGCCCCGAAAGTGTCACACCCCCTTCGGCACACTGCAACGCATGGCTACTTCCCTCACCTTCCCCGTTCCTGTGAACCTGTCGAGCCGTCGGCACCGCTTCACCTCCGACGCCACGAAAGCGGCCCGTGACGACGCTCGTCGCCGTCACCCCTCGGCGATGCGGGCCGA
>JANPDB010000801.1:0-2011 GCA_031431255.1 Acidimicrobiia bacterium
GCGTCCACTAGCCGGGTGACGTTCGTTCACGATCGCGTTTCCGCACCATCACCCGCTTGTGAACATCGGCCCGGTTGCGCCTACCGTCGAGTCATGGCAGTCAGATTGGACCCCATCGACGAATACATGCACGAGCTCGGCCCCGAGTCGAACTTCAACGAAAGCATGTACTTCAACGTCTACGACCCCGAGCAGCGCGTCGGCGGCTGGTTCCGGATCGGGAACCGAGCCAACGAGGGCTACGCGGAGATGACAGTGTGCCTCTATCTCCCGGATGGACGGGTGGCGTTCATGTTCCAGCGTCCGAAGATCTCGGACAACAACGCCTTCAACGCCGGCGGCCTTCGGATCGACATCGTGAAGCCGTTCGAGGAGATCACGTTGTCCTACGACGGCAAGGTGGCTGTGCTCACCAATCCGCTCGACATGGTCGAGCCGAAGAAGGCGTTCAGCGAGAACCCACGCGAGCAGTGCCAGGTGTCGCTCACCGTCCTCGGCCGGTCGGCGATGTTCGGCGGCGAGCCCGACACCCCCCACGAGGCTCCGGGTGAGGAGTTCGCAAAGGGCCATTACGAGCAGCTTCTCGAAGGACGCGGCTCGATCACGGTCGGCGATCGGACCTGGACAATCACCGGCTTCGGACTCCGCGACCATTCGTGGGGTCCACGGTTCTGGCAGGCGCCTTACTACTACCGATGGCTCACCGGCAATGTGGGCCCGGACTTCGGCTTCATGGGCAGTGTCGTCACCAAGCGTTCCGGCCCGGGTTCGAAGGGCGGGTTCGTGTGGGAGGACGGCAAGCTCCATCTCGTCGACGAGTGCTCCGTGGCCACCGAGTGGTCGGGCGACGACACGTACCACCGTGGGGTCGCGCTCACGCTCACGTCGTCGCGGTCAGCCAAGACCTGGACGATCAACGGCGACGCGTTCAACCTGATCCCACTGCGCAATCGGCGAACAGACCCGGAGGGCAATGAGCTCCTCACCCGGATCAGCGAGGGCATGACACAGTGGACGCTGCCCGACGGACGGGTCGGGTACGGACTGAGCGAGTACCTCGATCAGATCGTCGACTCGATGCCGGTGGGCTACGACGGCCCGCCGAAGGCGTAACGCCACAGCATCCTCACCACCTGACCACCAGCCACACCGAACAGAAACGACACACAATGTCCGCACGCTCGTCCAAGAAGGCGGCTTCGGGAACGAAGGCACCGGCGATCTCGCTTCCGTCGGGAGCCACAACGGTGTGGTCCCTCGACGACGCCCGCCTCAAGGGCCCCGTCGTGCTCATCTTCCTGCGTGGCTTCTTCTGACCGTTCTGCCGAAAGCATCTCGCGCAGTTGCGCGACTCGTATCCTGAACTAGCAGCGACCGGAGCGTCGATCGTGGCGATCGCTCCCCACTCGGTGGAGGAGCTCACCGCACATCTGGCGAAGAACGCCTACCCCTTCCCACTTGTGGCCGATGAGACGGGTGCAGTCTTCGATGCCTACGACGTCACGAGCCGGATGATCTCGCTCGGTCAGCAACCGGCCTGCTTCATCGTCGATACCGCAGGCATCGTTCGATTCGATGCGATCGGCGCCCAGCAGTGGGACCTCGTCGGCCCGAAAGAACTCATCGAGCGCGTTTCGGCGCTGTAGCAGCGACGCCGGTCAGTCGAACGCGAGGTCGCGGACCGCCTGACGGATGTCGATCGGAGCCAGCGGCAGAATCGCCAAGGCGGCGGTGGTCACGCCGTTGTCCATGTATTTCCGTATGTGCGCTTTGCATTGCTCAGCCGATCCGTGGATGACCAGTTCATCGACCACGTCGTCGGGGATCGCCGCAAGGGCAGCCTTACGATCGCCGCTCTTCCACGCGTCCCACATCCCCTGGAGGCGCGGACCGTTGCCGAGCCACTCGTGAAACGCGGCGTACACCGGGACGTTGAGGTACGCGGCGATGGCGAAGCGTGCCCCGGCGCGCACCGCGGCGGCATCCTCACTCGGGCAGACGAAGAGACGGG
>JANPDB010000802.1:0-4719 GCA_031431255.1 Acidimicrobiia bacterium
CTCCAGCTAGAGAACGAGCGTCGAGACCCTCGGCCTTGGGCACGTTCCGTTCGGTCCGCAGCACGTAGCGATCGGCCGTGAACTACGGCATTTCGGCCAGTGCTCTTGATCTCATCGGCGAAGCGTCTAGCCCTGGTGACGTTCGCGCCGTCGCGCTATCATGACGTCATGACGAAGAACCTCACCGTCCGACTGCCCGACGACATCGCCGCCGATGCGGAGGCGGTCGCACGGGTGGAGGGCACCAGCGTCAACGAGACCGTGAAGCAGGCGCTCATCGAGGCGATCGATCGGCGGCGCAAGGACCCGGCGTTTCGAACGAGCCTTCGTCGGATCGTGAAAGAAGACCAGGAGCTGCTCGAGCGCCTGGCCAAGTGAGCGTCCGCTACCTGGAACTCGCCGACTTTGTCGAGATCGCCGCCGAGGTCACTGGCCTCGACCTGGCCACTGTCATCGCAATGGCGAATCTCGACCTGGCTGACTCCGCGCTCCATGCCCCGAGCGCTGGATTCGGCGAAGAGGACCTGTAAGCGCGCCTACGAATGGCTTGTGTCGCTTGTCAGCAATTTGTCATCACTTGTCCGCGAACGACCCAAAACGAGCGGGTATCAGACGTCCGAACGTGAGCGCACGAATTGGCTAAGAGGGTATCTGATCAGCATAAACGGATTCTCCACAGGACTAGTAAGTGCACGTATTTCTGGAGTTCAAGCCCCCCTTCGACACCAGTCTTGGCCTGGGCAGTCACCGCCGGATCTGTCGCAGAATCGAGTCGTCCTTGATCTTGTGGTCGGCCGCCAGCATGACGGCCTTCGACAGGATCAAGGAGAGCAGTTCGTCACCGTCGAAGGGCAGAAACACCCCTCGAGCTGCGCCGGAGGAACCCCGTGTGATGCACACGAACTGGTTGCGCGGAAGAATCATGACGTTCGCCGTGGTGAGGTTGATGGCGTACTCGCCAAGGGTGCCGCGCACTCGCAGCGATCGGTCGTCGAGGCTGCACTGCTTGGCGATCTTCAATTCGGGCAGGAGCCGGGCGATGACGGCGCGACGGACCTCTCCGACTTGCGTCAGGGCCGAGTTGGCCTGAAGGTCCCAGGCTTCGACTTGGGCCGGTCCCTGAAGGCGGCGCTCGCGCCACGTCGGATCCGTCGTGACGTTCGCGACCGTGACGAAGAGATCAATGTCGCGCATTGCCTCGGAGAAAACGAGAGGCGGGACCTGGTCAAGGTCGACTTGCCGCCATGACTTGCCGGTTAGTCGGTCAAAGTGAGCTGCGCCCGTGATGGCGCAGTCGTCCCAACCCTGTTCGTGGGCCAGCTCCAGGTCTAGGCCGACTCGATAGCGCCCCTCGGCGAGGACCAGTCGCGGTGTCGCCTCCCACCCGCTACCGAACGTCCCGAGCCACTTGGCCTGCCAACCCCGTCCTTTCATAAGCGCAAAGAGCTGATCGACTCGCACGACATGCTGAGCGAACCGTGCCGAGCTCGTGCGTGATTCGCGCTCTGCCGGCGTGAGCACGTAGTGCTCTCGATACGCCTGTTTGAACGGCTGTCGAATCTGGCGCCGGAGGATCTCGTCACGCCAGTGTTCGATCTCGTCGTCACGAGCGTCGAGTGGGTGCCACAAGCGCAGCGTCTCGGCGGTAACAGGTAGGTGATCGGCGCCGAGGAATGTCGACCATGAGCCATCGGTCTGCGCTTGCCAGATCAAGTCGCCCACCATCGGACCCACCAAAGAATGGTCGCGATAGAGCGACGTCCAGTCAGGGATGCTCCATTGCCGTCCTTCGGCGAAGAGTCCCTCCAGGCGCAGGCGTTGGGCCGTCCAGGCTGTCGACAGAGCCTTTCCTGCCGCACGAACCTCTGCGACAACATCGGGGTGTTCTTCTTTCAACTGCTCAGTGAGGGACCTGATCGGCGTTCCGTGGCTCAGCCACGTTGTAATGGCTCCGGTCGCGGTCACTCTCAGCTCCGCTGCGACTTCGGAGTTCCCGATCGTCCGCGAATGATCAACGTCCAGCATGGCGCCGTCCACTCGACGCTCGATCAGTTCACCCGGAGAGAACCCCGAGCGTTCCGCCGCGACGTCCAATGCTGCTGCGATGCGCTTCTTCAGATCGCCGGAGCGGTAACGAGACTGCAGCCGTGTGAGCGCCGATGACGCCTCGTCGACCGCGAGCTCGCCTAGTGCAGCAATGCATGCACGCGTCGGCGCGCCTGACGCGTAGAGACCTTGGGCCAGCGGCGCCGACGCGATGACCGTGCGCTCGAGGAGCTCCGCGTCAGACGCATCTCCAATGACACCAAGTGCGGCTGCAGCGCCTTTGATCAGGGTCACTGACGACGGTGAAAGATTCCAGGTTTGCGATAGGTCTGTCCGCTCGAGCGCTGCCACGAGGGCACGAGCCACCGTGCGTAGCAGCGGCGCTGTTTGGTCCCGACGAATGGTCTCCTTGCGCCAGGACGCTGAACCGGGCGGTCTTGTGATGTGGACCAGGGTCTCTCGCAGCCCGGCCACGCCAACGAAGCTGCGGAGGACCTCGAAAGCCAATCGGCCGTAGGGCTCAGAGTCGGAAATCGCGATGACGCCGAGCTCGTCGTCCGGGTCGAGTTGGGGGACGAGGTCACGCAAGCGCGCCAGCAGCGAGGCGAGATCGTCGGTCGAGCTCCCGTGAGTCGAATCGCTCCAGTTGGCGATGCGGTCGCGAAAGCCTTGCAGGTACGCGGTGTCGATTTGATTCAGCGGCCCCCGGGTACTGAGTTGCTCGGCGAGGCCGATCGCGAACCGATACTCGTCCATTGACTGATAGGTGGTGAACTCCAGGTCGTTGGTCGCGGCAATCACTGCTGCGACCTCCTCGGCCGACCATCCGAGACGGCTCCTACTGAAATGGGTGAGGCACGAACCCAGGATGTTTCTGGAAACGAAGGAGTCGACGGCCTCGAGGAGGTCTTGGCGCACGACGAACGCCCGAAGGAGGCTCGAGCGACACGACGCATCGTCCTGCGCCTTTAGAACGCGGAACGGCTCGCTGCTGGTGAATCGCCAGCCTCCTGCATACCTCCGTGACCGCTCTTGGGCGACCGCACTGCGCAACTGATGGAACTCGGCCGTCTCACTGCCTACGAGCTCTCGAAGCGACGTACTCATCCGCCGACGAGACTCACAAGCCGCACAAACCGAACCTCGTCGTCGGTCCGAAGTGGGACGACCTGGTCGAGTTCGTCGAACTGAGTATCCCCTACGAAGACGAAGAATCCGTTTCGCAGAAACGCACGCTCCGCCACATCGGCCTGTTGCTCCCAGTCGACCCGGGAGCGTTCCAATTCGACCTGCGTGACATCGTCGCGAGGCATCGCCGCCACCGCACAGCCGAGCCCACGGAAGGTTCCAGAAGGTGTCGCATTGTGTCGTGCGACCTCCTCACGCACTCGCAAGCGGATGAGCACGCGCAGCGTGCACGAGTCCGGTACCTCGAGATCAAACCGCTCACTGAGGCCGCCCCTCGGCGACGAAAGGTCTTGCGCCGTGATCACCCTCACGAATCCCATTCTTGCCGGTTCCGCTCGCGCCCAGCCACCGCTCAGGGCATGCAAGTTACAACTGCTCCCGCGCCGACCCACGGCTGCACGAATCTTCGCGGGCGGCGAGGCGAGCGCCCCTCCCTTCGACCGAGACGCCCCGGTGGAATTCGCCTGCGGCCTTCTTGTCCCAAGAAGACTGTCATCGGGAACCCTAATGCGCTTCCGAAATCAACTCGGCAGCGGTATTCATCTCGCGTATCTCAGTTGTTACATCCAACGCTGGCGACCCCTCATCGCTTCGAGACAATGCCCCCGTTGTTTTGGGGTATAGATGTGGATGCGCTCGGACCTTACTTTTCGAAGTCGGACTCCAGGTGTGTCGGCGCCGACTTCCGGAAGTGTGACATGACTGACGAACGACTGACGCGGCGATCCCGACGTTCTCTCCTGAAGGCCGGCATCCTTACCGCGATTGCTGCGGCCACATCGGGCACAGTCGTCACGGCGATCTCCGCATTGTCACGAAGCGGACCCCGTGGGGTGCAGGTCCTTCAGTTGGTTGCAACCCGGGGGCGACGACCGGTGCCGGCGAGGTACCTTGAGGACGACCCCAAGCGATGGTTTTATGTCACTGAGGTCCCTGGACCGGTACTCGAACGTGTCCGCAATTCGTACCCGCCGGCAACGCGCGTAGGCATCGACGCCGGCCTCTTGGCGCTGTCACGACGCTGTCCTCACCTCAACAACAGCACGAACTGGTGCGAGTCTTCCCAATGGTTCGAGTGTCCGGCACATGGGTCACGATTCAACGCGTTGGGGGAGTGGAAGGACGGCCCGGCCAAGGCGGGAATGGCGTTGATCGAAATCCGTCGGGAGCTTGACGGATCCCTGATCGCCATCCCGGAGGCGCCGATGGAAGGAATGCCTCAGGGCACGGACACGACTGGGCAGCGATCAGAAGGTCCCCATTGCGTGGTCGGGGCCGAGGGGTCCTTCTGATCGCTTGTCATGTTTTCGACATGCAACCCCCACCCCTCGCTCCGCAGCGTGCCGAACGACTCGAGAGTCTTGGAGCGCGCCGCGTCGACATCGGACAGATCGACGTTACGTGGGTCGTGATGGCTGACCCAGAGGGGAACGAGTTCTGTGTGTTGCGCTCCCTCGCCGAGAGGGCGAGAGACGGTGCCGCAGG
>JANPDB010000803.1:0-7995 GCA_031431255.1 Acidimicrobiia bacterium
GTCGTCCACGGCAAACGGGTCGCGGTCGAAGTGGTCGTCGCGTGCATGCTCGCCGAAGGCCACGTCCTCATCGAAGACGTGCCGGGCGTCGGCAAGACCATGCTCGCCCGCGCCCTCGCTGCCGTGACCGGACTGAGCACCGGCCGGGTGCAGTTCACCGCCGATCTCCTGCCGTCGGACGTGACCGGCACCGGGATCTGGGACCCTCGCACCGGCGAGCTCCGATTCCGGTCCGGACCGATCTTCGCCAACGTCCTGTTGGCCGACGAGATCAATCGGGCCACGGCGAAGACGCAGGCGGCACTGCTCGAAGCGATGGAGGAGCGGCGCGTCACCGCCGATGGCGAGACCCATGCGCTGCCGCGGCCTTTCCTCGTGCTGGCGACCCAGAACCCGATGGAGCACGAGGGCACGTACCGCCTGCCGGAGAGCCAGTTGGACCGCTTCCTGGCAAGAATCAGCCTCGGGTATCCCGACAGCGCGTCGGAACTGCAGATGCTCGAACACGACGGCGGAGAAACGCTCATCGGCCAGCTCCGCGCCCAGACGACCACCGACGAGCTCCGTGCGCTGATCGAACGGACCGAGCGGGTCCACATGGCCAACCGCCTGCGCCTCTGGCTGCTCGAACTCGTCAACGCCACGCGTCAGCATCCGGCGATTGCGCTTGGGGCATCACCGCGCGCCACGCTGGCCCTGCAGCGACTGGCCCGCGCCCGGGCAGCGATGGCCGGGCGGACCTTCGTAGTGCCGGATGACGTTCTCGGCGTCTTCCCCGAAGCCATCGCCCATCGCATCATCGGCGTCAACCCCGGTCGCACCGATCTGGTCGAGACCCTCGACGCCATCGTGCGCCGCGTCGGCGTACCGCGTCCGGCATGAACGGTCGGTCGTCGAGTCGGTGAGGCCGGTCATGGCGCCGATGGGGACGGACCGCTCCCGCGCGGCCGACCGAGGACGCCGTGTGGCCTCGATCCGCATCACCCGACGCGGCCTCGGTGCCTCGGTGAGCGGCGCCGCAACGACAGCCGCCGGTCTCGCGCTGGCACTCGCCGAAGCCACCTCGGCCGGGATCCTCATGCTCGCCGCAACCGGGCTCACTGCCATCGGCGTCGCCCTGGCGGCGTTGTTCCCCCCACGCCTCGACGTTCGTCGGGTGGTCGAGCAGAAACAACGCCTCCCGACGGTCGGCGAGGACCTGGAAGTCGATATCCAGATGAACGCCCGCCGCCGAACGGCCGTCGCCGAAGTGATCGAGGTTGCTGTCGACGCCCTCACCGTTCGCAAGGGCGCCCGCTCGGTCCGTATGGCCGTGCGACCGCTCCGTCCCGGCGAATCGTCGGCGGCGCACTACCGGGTGATGTTGCGCGAACGCGGCACGCTCCGATTCCTTCCGATGACGTGGCGTCGGTCCGACCCGCTCGGACTGTTCCGGTGGACGCACCGTGTCGACCACGGCGGCGAGGTCCTCGTCGGGCCGGCCGTTGTCCCCCTCGACGAGCAGGCGCGAGCCGCCCTCGAACGCCTGCGACCCCGCGCTCAGGCACGTCGAACCTCTCGCACCGACCCTTTCGAGCTCCGTGATCTGCGCACCTACATACCCGGAGACGACCTCCGCCGAGTGCACTGGGCGTCGAGCGCCCGCAGGAACGAGCTGATCATCCGTGAGCCCGAGCAGCTGTTCCGCACCCGCCCCTTGCCGATTCGTGTGGTGATCGACGCACGCCGAGGCCAACACGCCGGCACCCTCGAATTGGCGTTGTCGATAGGCGCCACCGTGGTCGACGCCCTGATCGAACCCTTCGAGGTCACCGTACGCACGAACGACGGCGACTCGTTCGCCACGTCGGCGCACGACGCAATGGTGCTCCTCGCCCGTATCGACCGCGAGCTCTCACCGATCGCCGGGCGGACGGCACTGCGGGGCGATGTCGCCGACGAAACCACCCTGGTCGGAGAAGTGATCGTCACCGGGCCGGGCCCGGTGCAGCCAACGGAGGGAACTGTGGTGTTCGCGGCCGGGGCGGCGCCCCTGGACCTCGGCCACTGGGAGCCCGGCGAACCGACTCGCCGAGCAGTGTCCTCGACAATCGCCCGAATCCTTGCGGGAACGTCGCAACCTGATGGCGGGCCATCGCGCTCCGAGCGGGTGCCGGCGGCCCCGTCGACAGCGGGTGGCCGGCCGTGACGGACCGCGAGGCTGCGACGCCCTCAGCCCCGCTCGCGTTCCGACGACCCCGCGGAACCGAGCGACGATCAGCGCGCTGGCTGATCGGAGATCTCCTCGTCAGCACCTCGACGCTCATCCTCGTTCTGGCCGCGGCAAGCACACTGCCGCGACTTTTCGTCGAGGATTTCTACTCGCGCCCCATGATGCTCGTGGGTGGTCTCGCGTGGACGTTCGCCGTGCTCGCGCGATTCGCGCGTCTGCCGTTCTTCTTCGCACCGGTCGCCAGCGGTGCGGTGGCCGCCGTCTACGCGGCACGGCTCTGCTTCCCCGACCTCGTCACATCGACCTCCCCTGCCGCCCTCCCGGTCCGGGCGCTCGTCGACGCGATCACGTTTGATTGGAGCCAGCTCTCAGCAACCAAGGCCCCCGTGCTCAGCCGCCCCGGGTTCGCCCTCTCGGCCATCCTCGGCGTCTGGTTAATAAGTGTGCTTACTGACCTTCTGGCGTTCACCCTTCGATCACCGATCGAGGCGATCGTGCCTTCCGCGGTGCTGGTTCTCGTGGGCTCGATCGTCGCCCCGCCCGAAGGCCGCGCCGCCCCAGCGACGGTGTACTGCGCGGCGGCGATCTTCCACGTCGGCGCCGTCACCGCGGCATCGAGCCGCAGGGCGCGTTGGACCGACGGCCGGGTGCCGTCACTCGCGCCCCAACTCCTCCGCATCGCCGCCATCACCGCAGTGGCCGCCTTCCTCACCGCTGTGGTCATTCCCCGGAGCGGGCTCACCGATCGCGACGGGATGGTCGATTGGCGAACAGCGAACGACCGTCGACTGCCTTCCAGCGTCACCAGTCCGATGGTGTCGCTCAAACGCCAGCTACTGGACCTCCCGAACACCGTCATGTTCACTGCCACCTCGGTGGGCACCGTCACGGGCGCACCGGTCCGCACCTACTGGCGGCTCAGCACCCTCACGAAGTTCAACGGGACCACTTGGTCGTCCACCGGCTCGTACCGATCGATCGACCGCCGGACGACTCTCCCGCCCGGCAAGCCCGGTGGCGAACCGGAAACCGTTTCGCGGGTGATCATTGACGAGCTGCGATCATCGTGGCTACCCACCAGCTACCAGGCGCAGACGCTTGACGGCACAACGCTCGACCCATCGATCGGTCTCGGGTACGACGCCCGTGGAGACGCCATCCTGACGTCGAAGTTGACCAGTCCGGGCGACAGCTACGGACTCGAGTCTGTCGCCGCCACCTTCGACGCGTCGGGCGGCATACGTCTTCGCGACAGTGGCACTTCGGATCGGGACCTTGCCCTCCCGGCGGACTTCCCCAACGAGGTGGCCGCCCTTGCGCGGCAGATCGCCGGTGGTCCGGGCGCCGACGATGCGACGACACAAATGGCCCAGCTGCGCTCGCTGCAGGAGTTCTTCCGGACGGACTTCGTCTATTCCACCGCAGTGCCACCGCCCTCACGGAATCGGGACCTCGAGGACTTCGTCCTACGGGACCGGGCCGGATACTGCGAGCAGTTCTCCGGGGCGTTTGCGGCCATGGCCAGAAGTCTCGGAATCCCGGCCCGGGTCGTCGTCGGGTTCAGCCCGGGACGGCTCACCTCCAGCGGTCAGTTCGTGATCACCGGGAAGAACAGCCATGCCTGGCCCGAGGCGTACGTGAACGGCATCGGTTGGCTCGCCTTCGAGCCGACCCCCGGCCGGGGCATCCCAGGGGCGGAGAACTACACCGGCGTGCCCGATCAGGACGCCTCCGAAGGGCGCGCTCCAGCTCCCCAGGTGACCATCCCGGCCACGACGATCCCGACAACGACACCGTCCACGCCCCCGGTGACCGCAGCACCAGCGGTGCCGCCGGGAACGTCGACCGGCCGACGACTGCCACCGCAGCTGGCCCCGATCCTCGGTCTGCTGCTCGTGCTCGGTGCGGTCGCCCTGCTTGTCCGGCAACGGCGGCTGCGCCGGGACCCCGTAGAGCACGCATGGTCAGCCGTGGTCCGACAGGTGGCCCGAACCGGCATCGTCCGAGAGCACCACGAATCCGACCGCGCCTTCGCCGAACGGGCGTCCGAGGCGATCAGCCGCGACGCCTCCACGATTCTGCGGGAACTCGCCGCGCGGGTGGAGGCACACCGGTTTGCGCCCGAAGAACAGTGGACCCCGGCCGACACCGCGGCGTTCCTCGCCGAGGTGGCACGGTTCCGGTCGGCCGACGGGACCCTGACGTCGCGCCGCTGACCGCGTGATGCGTCCTCAGCGGGGAGGAGCGTGGTATCGCTGCGCGATCTCGGCGACCTGCACGGCGATCGCCTCCCGGGAGGTGCGAAGGAGGGCGGCACCCGCGATGACGACAGCGACAAACCCGACCAGCGAGACGATCACACCGAAGGCCCCGCCGAGCAGCACACCGATCACCACCGATGCGAATCCACCGACGATGGCGAGCATCAGCAACGGGATCGGTGACGACGCCGGTCTGTCGTCGAGGAGGCGCGTGCGGATTCCTTCAGGACGCGGCTCTCCGACCTGAAGCTGCCGCTCGATCTCGTCGAGCACACGCTGTTCGTCCTCAGACAGCGGCACAACCCCATGTTCGCGCAGAAACCCAGCGGAGTGGAACAGACGGGGCGAACCCGGACGAAGTCGCCGCTGAAGCGGACCGTCAGCCGTCGCCCGACGGTCCCCATTGGGTGTCGCCGGGCCGCTTGACCCGCAGGCCCGACGAACTGACGAGGGCCGCCGAGCCGACCGCTCCCTCGCCGAACTTGGCGCGGATCGCGTCGACGGTCTGGGCCAGCTCCCGCTCGTCGGGGGTCTCTTTGCCAAGTTCGTCGGGCGTGCGCTCCCGTGGGGTGAGCGGCTCGGGGGCAGCGAACAGGTCGAGTTGGGCCACCTGGGTCACGTCGGTGCCGCCGGGAAACCCGGCATTCCTCGTGGCGTCCGCCATCGCCGACACCTCGGCCAGGTTGCTCACCGACACGCCGAGGAGTCGAGCACCGCGAGAGGCAATCTCCTCGGCGACATCAGGCCGCCGCAGGAGCGCGTCGGCAACCCGGGCGATCGCCGTACTCGCGGCCACCGGTTGCGGAACAGTCTTCGAACGCGTGACCGACGAGAAGTCGGAGAACTTCACCTTCAGCTGGACGGTGCGACCCACCATCCCGGCGGCGCGGAGACGCGAGCCGACGGCATCAGCCATGCGGACGAGCTCGACGTGCAACACGTCGAGGTCGCGATGATCGACCGAGAACGTCTCTTCGTGGCCGATCGACTTGACACCCCGCTGGGGCTCCACCGGCCGATCGTCGACGGCATTCGCCAGCATGTGGAGATGGCGCCCGTTCGCATCACCAAGCGCGCGTACCAGCGTGTCCTCTGGCAGCGATGCCAGGTCGCCGATCGTCTGCACCCCGAAACGGGCGAGGCGCTCGAAGGTCTTGGGACCGACTCCCCACAACGCCCGGACCGACTGCGGGTGCATGAACAACCGCTCTCCGCCGGCGTGGATCTCGACGACGCCCGGGCTGGGTCGATACCCGCCGGGGATCGCCCGCTCGACGGCTCCACCGATGGGCGGTTTGGCCGTCTTCGACGCAAGCTTGGCCACCAGCTTGCTCGTGGCCACGCCAACCGAGCATGGCAGCGACATCGACTCGGCGATCTCGGCGCGCAGCTTCGCGGCGATCGTCGCACCGTCGCCGTGCAGCCGAAGCGCCGCAGTCACATCAAGGAACGCTTCGTCGAGGGCAATGCCCTCGACCATTGGCGTGAAGTGGTGGAACACCTCGTGCAGCTCGGCGGAGACCCGACCGTAGAGGCCGTGATCACCGTGCAGGAAGATGGCGTGCGGACAGCGGCGCTTCGCCTGCGTGGACGGCATCGCCGAGTGGATACCGAATGCGCGGGCCTCGTAGGAGCACGAGGCAACAACACCGCGTTCGCCGTCGCCGCCGACGATGACCGGCTTACCGGCAAGGGACGGGTCACGCCGGACTTCAACCGCGACATAGAAGGCGTCCATGTCAACGTGGAGGATCGTACGTTTACGTACGATCCTGTTCGACGCAGCGACCGTCAAAGACGTTCGACCCGCAGCGATGACCGGTCGGCACCGTGCAACTGGAAGCGAAATTCCCGCGTGCCCTCCCAACGCTCCGCGAGCCATTCGAGAACCGGTTCTGACACCCATCGTCCGGCGCCGTCGAGCAACGCTGCGCACTCGTGGGGATGGGCGAAGCGGGCATCGACGACGATGCCATCGGGATCCTCCCCCGTCGTCACGTCGCCGGTCCACGACACGGCAGTGAAGACGTCGACGCTGAGATGCCACTTCATGTCGAGCGCCACGGTCTCGACCGTGTAGGTCGGGCCGGACCACTCGGTGACCGTCAACCCGGTCTCCTCGACGACCTCGCGGGTGAGACCGTCCACCGGATCCTCGTCCAGCTCGACGACGCCACCGGGTGTCGACCAGTCCGTCTTCCCGTTCCGCCGCAGGTTCTCGACCAGCAGGAGTCGACCCTCGTGCTCCATCAGGCCGGCGGCGACGCGCCAGCGACGCAACCCGGATGCGTCGGGCTCAGGGGACGAGGGAGATGCACTCACCTTCCCATCCTCGCCGAAACGCCGATCCAACGAAACCGCCACGCCGGTATGGACCGATCCAGTTCCCTGAAGTCGTCCTGACAAACTGGCGCACCGCCGTACCCTGGAGCGATGCACCGCAACGCCGCCGCCGTCACCGAAGCCGGGCGGGCCCTAGGCCTGGACATCGACGTGGTCGAGTATGCAGCGGAGGGAGCCCGGACCGCACTCGATGCCGCTGCAGCAATCGGCGTCGACGTCGGCCAGATCGTGAAGTCACTGGTGTTCGCCGTCGGCGACCCCGGCGACCGCTCCAACGGCGAGGCCGTGGTGGCCCTCGTGTGCGGCGACGACCAGCTCGACGAGACACGCCTGGCGAACGCCGCCGGCGCCGATGGCGCGTGGCGCATCGACGCCAACGCGGTCCGCGACGCGACGGGTTTCGCGGTTGGCGGTATCCCCCCGTTCGGCCACGCCACCCCGATGCGGGTCTTCGCCGACCGCCGCCTCGGCCGATTCGACGAAGTCTGGGCAGCGGCCGGCACGCCGTCGCACGTCTTCGCCGTCGGCGTCACTGCTCTCGTCGAGAAGACCGGGGCGATCTGGGCGGAAGTGGCCCTTGTGACCCCGACGCCGGTCGAAAAGGAAGCGACGCTCGCTGCCTCACACCCTCGGCCGACCGGACGAGACATCCTCGGCACCATTCCGATGAGGGCCCGGCCTGCCCAGCTCAGCGCACTCCCTTCGGTGACAGCGCGGGCCCTGGCCTTCGCCGCGATCCTGCTCGGCGGTCTTATGGGCGGCCTGCTCACCTATGGCGTACGCAAGGTGATGACGGGGAAGACCACCGGCATCTCCCTCGGCCTGTGGACCGTCGCCGGCGCAGTGGGAACCGCCTTCGGCGTCGGCGTGCTCGCCACGCTGGTGCTCCGGGCCATGGGTGAGTGGCGGGCACTGAACCAGCCGGAGGACACCTCCACCGTCCTCGGCGGCACGTGACGGGCAGGGCGCCGCTGCCAGTCCCCCTCCGCTTACCGTGGACACCGTGACCACCGAACTCCTCGACCTGGCCCGACATCTCGCCACCAGCACCGGCGCGTTCCTTCTCGACGGGCTCCAGCGTGAACGGACGTTGATCGAAACCAAGTCGACCGGCACGGACATGGTGAGCGAGATGGACAAAGCGGCGGAGCGGATGCTCGTCGACGGCATCCTGGCCGC
>JANPDB010000804.1:0-2117 GCA_031431255.1 Acidimicrobiia bacterium
GGCGACGACCTTCATGACGGGTGACGTTACCGAACCCGGGGGCGGGCAAATCGCTGGGCAGCGGCCCCAGAGCGGTCTACCGTTTCCCGTATGCGAATGGTCACCGGTGTCTGCCATCACGACTGCCCCGACTCCTGCGGCTGGATCGTCACGGTGGAGCCCGACCCCGAAGGCGGACCCGACCGCGCCACCAAGATGCGGGGAAACCCCGAGCACCCGTTCTCCCGGGGCGAGTTGTGCCCGAAGGTCAACCGGTATCTCGATCGGGTTTACAGTCCCGACCGAGTCCTGACCCCGCTGCGCCGGGTCGGCGCGAAGGGTCAGGGCCGGTTCGAGCCGATCACGTGGGATGACGCTCTTGCCGAGATCGCCCAGCGATGGACGGCGGTCATCGAGCGCGACGGTGGCGAGGGGATCATGCCGCTGTGGGACGCCGGCAACCAGAGCGTGCTCGCCATGCATGCCCACCAGCGGCTGATGGACCGCGCGGGTGCTTCCCGGATGGTCGACTCCGTGTGCGGTCAGGCGGCCGGTGTCGGCACCGCCGCGACCTACGGCTCCGGGCGTGCCGCCGATCCCGTCGAGATCCGCCATGCCAAGTGCATCGTGTTGTGGGGCACGAACACGAGGCTCACCAACCGGCATCTCTGGCCCTTCATCGAAGAAGCGCGGGACAAGGGCGCGACCGTGATCTGCATCGACCCGCTCCGGACGATGACGGCCGAGAGCAGCGACATCTTTGTCCAGCCACTGCCCGGTACCGACGTCGCCCTCATGCTCGCGCTCATCAACATCTTCGTCCGCGACGCGCACGTCGACCACGCCTACGTCGACAGCTACGCCACCGGATACGACGACCTTGTTGCGGAAGCCGCCAACTGGAATCCGGCTCGTGCCGCCGAGGTATGTGGACTTACGGTTGACGAGATAGAGGACCTTGCGCGTGTCGTGGCGAGCGCTCCTCCGGTCCATTTCCGGACGGTGATCGGCGCCGAACATCGCGAGAACGGTGCCCAGTTCTTCCGCCTCCTCGCTGCCCTGCCGGTGCTGCTCGGCTCGTGGCGCCATCGCGGTGGCGGGATGTCGCGCTCCGTGGGCACCTACACAAGCGAAGCGATCGGCTCGATCGCCGCGCCGAGCCTTCGGTCGGCCAAACCGTCTCGATCGCTGTCGCAGAACCAGGTCGGACGCTGGTTGAACGACGACACCCTGGCGCCCCCCGTCTCCGCGTTGATGGTGTGGAACTTCAACCCGGCGGTCACTCTCCCGAACGCCGACGCCATCCGTCGAGGCCTCGAGCGCGATGACCTCTTCACCGTGGTGCACGAGGTCTTCATCACCGACACTGCCCGCTACGCCGACATCGTGCTTCCCGCGGCAACCCACATCGAAGCGAATGACATCACCCCGTCGTGGGGTTCGATGCATCTGAACTGGAACCAGGCGGCGATTGCGCCGCTCGGCGAGTCGGTGTCGAACACCGAGTTGTTCCGCCGTCTCGCGGGAGCGATGGGCTACACCGAACCCGAACTCTTCGCGACCGACGACGTACTGCTGGAACTGGCGTTGGCCTCCGGACACGAGTTCGCCGAAGGGATCACCCTCGATCGTCTCCAGACCGAAGGAACGGTTCGGCTGAACATCGCCGACGATTTCCGACCGTTCGAGAAGGGCGGTTTCGCCACGCCCGACGGCCGGGCCCAGCTGTCGTCCGAGGCCATGGAGCGCATTGGCCTCGGTCTCGTCGCCACGTATGTGCCGTCCATCGAAGGACCTCACGGCGCCGGAGCTTCAGAGTTCCCGCTGTCGCTCATGACACCGAAGGTCCACACCCGCTTCCTCAACTCGTCGTATGCCCACCTACCGAATCACGGTGGTCGCGAGGGCGGACCGTATGTCGAGCTCTCCGAGGCCGACGCCGTGGCGAGGGGGATCGCCGCCGGCGACATGGTGCGCGTCTTCAACCACCGCTCCTCCCTCACGCTCACGGCGCGCATCGGGACGACGGTACGACCAGGTGTCGTGGCGGTGCCGTTCGGGTGGGGAAGGGCGGACCATTCCGACGGGAGAACGGCGAACTCGCTGACCAACGACACCCTCACGAGCTTCGGCGGCGG
>JANPDB010000805.1:0-5706 GCA_031431255.1 Acidimicrobiia bacterium
CGGCACCCGGGTGTGCCGTCGACTGCGCACGAGCGAAGCGATCACAAATCAAGACTCTAGAAGGTTCGGGGACTTTGCACGGACAACCCGATCGAGCAGCCGCTTCAGCTCACCATCCACGGCGCGAGCGCGTCGGCCATCACGTGCAGTTCGTCCTCGATGTCGCCCATCGGCTGAAACGCCAGTTCGGTCATGCCTCCCGCGGCGAGGGCCGCAACTCGCTCACGCAGTTCCTCCGCGGTCCCGGTGAGCGGCGTGAACGACGACACCGCAGGGGCGGTGACGACCTTGCGATCGATGTCGTTCAGTACCGTGAGATGGCCCTCATGGAGAACGAGATGGCGCGTCGCCTCGTGCGTGGCGTTGACCAGTTCGACGAATCGGGCTCCGTTTGGAAGGGCGTCGAGACGACCCGAGTCCTGCTCGAGCAGCGCGTGATAGGCCACCGCCGCGCCGGGCCCCGCCGTCTCCACTACGCGGGATGAATCGACGCTCTCGCCGGGACGGATCACCGTTCCGAACGCGAGCATCGTCACGGAAGGCACTCCGGCCGCGGTCGGATTCGTTCGGGGGTTCGTCGTGAACACGCCCAGGCCCAGGTCGCGAGCCGTGGCCAGTCCCTTCGGCCCGTTGACGCCGAGCACCCAACGCACATCGATCGGCCGGGGCGGCGCCTGACCGTCACCGTGGAGCATCTTCGCCATCTGTCCTTCGACCTCTACGATGTCACCACGCAGCAAACCCTGCACCATCCCCACCTGGCGAGGGATGTCGGCCCAGCGCAACGGTTTCTGTCCCATCGCCCGCCGGCCGGTGAACCCCGTCCCGAGTCCGATGACGACGCGGTCCTCGCCGATCAGGCTCACCAGATGGGCGATCGCCGACGCCGTGACCATCGGGTGACGAAGTGAAGGGATCAGCACGCCCGGACCGAGCACGATACGTTCGGTCCGCACGGCCGCCAGGGCCAACGTCATCCAGACGTCGAGTTGGAGTGCCGGCGTGTCGTAGACCCACGCAGTATGAAAGCCGAGCCGCTCGGCCACCTCGATGTGGCGAGGCGTTTCGGGCACCGGCGCAAACGCACAGGAGATTCGCATCGCGCAGTTGTAGCGGATGCGCCCGCGGCGGGTTGACAGCCCAGGCGCGAGGCCAGACGCAGGCCGGCGAGGCGGGCCAGGCCGGCAGGGACTCGGTTGTCTAGGAACCGCTTGGACGAGTGCGCCCGACGCAGCGCGCACTCGGCACTCGGCAGCCGGCTTACGCGGCCTCTCGGTCGGAGGATCGCATCGTTCGGCCGTGACCCGAACCGGGCGGTCCGGAACCGGCGAAGAACCGAGAGCTGGCGTCACCTGTTTCATGTCGATGGTGGTGATGCGGCGGACATCGCATCGTCATGAACTCCAGATCGGTCCGGCCCGTGCCGTCTTCGAAGGGCGGTTCATGATGCGCTTCGCACTGCGGTGCAGCTACCTCGCATCCCGGGACGGTGCAGTGTCGATCACGAACCACCATCGCGAGACGCTGCAGCGGACTTGCCAGACGACGGCTACGACCGAACTTGAGAATCGCCCCGTTCGTTTCGCGAACGGCCGCGTAGACATCGGACCGCGCCGTGTTCGCAGCGAGGTCGGCGGCTTCTTCGAAGGTGATCGGACCCTGTCCGATCACTTCCGCGGTACACGCCTCGGGATCGACAACGACGATCACCGCCGCCCGACCTCCCGCAGTTGCGCCCATCCCCTCGCCGTCGACGAGCGCCATCAGCGCATCGGCCATGCGCTGCTCGGCGGGATCCGTATCATGGGCGCCGAGCGTCTTCGCCCGCTCCGGATGTTCCGCCCGGTACTTCGCGTCCATCAGCTCGACCAACCGCGCCTTCAATCGCGCTCCCTCGACCGGAGGCAGAAGTGCCCGCATGCCGACGCACCCGTCGTCGCTCAGGAAGAACCGCACCGACCGACTGGCCCGCTGACGGGCCCGCCAACCGGGCTCCTTCGCAATGCGGTGTGCGGTGACCGTTCGCGAGAACTCCTCGACCGACTGGCTTTGCGCGACGGCCAGCAACTCGGCCCGATCTTCCTCCGCCGCTGCGGCCAGCACCGACAGGTGCGCTTCACGGACGCGCCCAGACGAGAGCGCCTCGTCCGCCCCCTCCAGGCCCGCCACCAAACCGGCAACCTTCACCGCGTCGCGCGCCTCGCGACGCGAAAGGCCCATACCCCGAGTCAACGCAGCACCCGTATCGCGGCCCGCCGACATCGCCACCGTGGCGACCAGGCGAGCCTGCAACACGGCCAACTTCGCCCGCAACCGGGCCAACTTCGCCCGCAACCGGGCCACCTCGGTGAGGCCAACCTCCGCATCTCCCGCGGAAATCATTTCGTCGGCGCGCACCGCCGGCACAACCGTTCGACGCAACGAAGTGAGCCAGGCCGGCAGCTCAGTTGCATGTGGAGAGGAACTCATGCTCCGCATGCTACCAGCAATTCTACCCCCGTGTCAATACATTTGTTCGTTCTTGCAGAACATTTGTTCCCTCACGTCGAGAGGTCCAGCGATTACCGGTCGGTGGTTACGATGGCGGCATCATCGCCCTTCCTCCGTCCGTTCTTGCGCTGCTCGATCCCATGGCCGATGCGCACCAGTTCACCCTCAACGCCGACGGCAGTCCGTGATCGATTCAGTCGACGGCCAGTGCATCGAGCCGAACACGCTCCTCTTCGCTGGCCGGCCGGACAGTCGCGGCGAGATCGATGTGTCCTGTGAGCTGGCGAGACAACGCGAGCCAGCTTGCTCCGTCCTGCCACACGACGAACTCGAAGAACTCGCTGTCTGCGGGGGAAGCGAAGCCAATCGTGGACGTGCCGTCAGCACGTCGGATCTCGACCTCGATCTCGCCGTCCATACTATGGTGAGCCTCGCTGAGCGCGTCACGACCTTGAACCGGCCAGGCAGAGAACACGACGTTCGAGCTCCCGTCGTGACCTTGAACCGGCACGGTAGAGAACACGCCGATCGAGCCCCCACCGACGTTCTCCCAACTCGGGATCGGGGCGGCGGGATTCGCGTAGAGCGAACGGGTGCCGCCGTCGGGGGTTGAACTGCCGGTCGCCCCGGCCAAGAACTGCAGCACGCTGCGAATGTTGCCCGTCGCCACCCACCCAACGGGCACCTGCTCGCCGGAGAACGACACTTGACCATCGGACCACTCCGCCGTGCCCAGCAACGCAACTACAACGGCTTCCTCGACATTCGAGGTGATCACGCCGATCGTTGCCCCGGACGCTGTTGGTCCGACGTAAACCCGCTGGTTCTCCCCCTCAGACGACCGCCAGAACGTTCGACCGGCAACATCGATCTCGGTAGCGCGCGCTCGCAGATCGTCGAACCGTGGGGCGCTTGCGTCGAACACGACAATGCCCTCCCGAGGCTCACCGTCATCGTCGGGTGACTCCTTCGGCGAGAACGTCCATCCTGCGAGAATCCCAGGCTCCGATGCTTCAGCGATCTGTACGTCGATCAGCGACGTCGAGGCTGACTCCGGAATCACGAAACGGGACACGGCCTGAACGATCGACGTCGTCGTCGGCGAGGCCGCAAGAGACGTGGATTCACCCCCGCTGCTACATCCGCCAGCCACGACCAAGAACACGCCGAGTCCGACGGATGCGCACGCTCCACCGAATCCGACGGCTCGTATCACCTCATCCTCCCACAGCGATCGAGAGGGGCCTCACCGTTCTACTCCATCATGGTCGAGGTCATCGGAGCGGAATCCGAAGCAACGCGTGTCGATGGCCGCAACCCTCGCCGCGGCGGCGGTCGACAGGGCATCCAAGCCGACCGGCCAGCCGGAAAAGTCGGAGCTAACGAGCGGAGAACTTCGCGTACTGCTCGCGAGGCCAGTAGCGCACGGGAGTGATCCCGTCGGGCTGTACGAGCTCCGTCAGAATCCGGTTGTAGTCGTAGCAGTTGAGTTCGTACTTGTTGCCCCACGGGTCGACGAGGTCGAACGCCCAGCACAGGTCGAGTCGATGAGGTCGTCCGGCCCGAGCGGTCGTCCTGCGGGGCTCTCGATAGGTCCCGGCAGCGAGCGTGCGAATGATGAGAACGTCTCGGCATCGACGCTGAACGCGACGCCGGTCTCCTGTCGAACCATCGGGTGATACTCGCTCGTCTCGAACAGCGCGAGCATCGTTCGACCACCGTCGGCCGAGATCTGCAGCGGGCCGCCGTCGACGGACGTCGACCAGAAGTCGTACTCGCTCACGGGTTCGAAACCGAGGTGCGTGCCATACCACTCCGCGGCCTTCGCTCGATCCGGAACCCGGATGTGGACGTGATCAAGACTGCCCATGCGGAACTTCGGACGATCGCGCATCGCCCACCGTACTGGGCGCTTCGGAGGCCCGCAGGTCTGACGGTTTGCACTCCGTCGCACCGGAACGACTGGGCTACAGACTTCGACGAGTCGTCTTCGGGTAGCCGATCGCTTCGAGAAGCTCGTCATGCAGCAACGCGTTTGAGTAGAGACCCCCGCCGTGCACCTCGCCTGGTGCGCGTTTCGTGAACCGCCCGCCAGACTCCTCGACGAGGAGAATCCATGGAGCGTGGTCCCAGACCTTGTGTCCTTCGGACAGGAAACCATCGATCTCCCCGCGGACAAGGTGCATCAACCCTTCGCACCAACCGGTAGTACTTGGCAACGTCACCCTTGCGAACCCTTGCAACAGCGTACGAGCCGGCTCGACGTCGGCGCCCAGGACCGCCTCGGCGATCACCGCAGTGCGGGTAACCGCCATCGGCTGTGCGATTCCCGCACGAGGCCACGACGACTCGAAGGCGCCGTGTCCACGCGACGCCCACCATTGCCGCCCGAGCGCCGGTGCCGTAACGACCGCGACCTCAAGACGTCGTTGGATGGTCAGAGTGACGTGCACTCGCCAGTGCGGACTGCCTCGACTGAAGAACGACGTCCCGTCGATCGGATCGAGAATCCAAACGCGCTCGGACTCCCCTGCACCCCCCGACTCCTCGCCGAGCCACGCGTCGCTGGGCGCGAGGCGACCGAGTTCACTACGCATCAACTCCTCGACCGCGAAGTCAGCTTCCGTCACCGGGCTGCCATCGTCTTTGATCGTCGCCTGCACCCCGGTCGAGAAGAACCTGAAGGCCAAACGACCGGCGAGATCCGAGCACTGCAGCGCCACGGCCAAGTCGTCGGAGTCGTCCACGACCACCGAGGTTAAGGGGGCAAGCACCATGCAAGGGTCCGAATAGCTCCGGATGATTGTGCGGCTGGTCGCCCCGGGGGCGACCGAGATACCAACCTCGACGAACCTTCGTCAGCGCCGAGCGCGCGGGCCCTTCCGCGCACATGTCGTAAAGGTTGACCCCGGGTCGGTGAGGCGCGTCGAGATCGCGTCGATGCGCAACTGCTCGCCCGGTTCGCAGACCTTGGCGAACCATGCCCGATAGAGCCGGGGCTCCGGGGGAAGGGGCACGTTCAGGGCCGACCACGTGCTGGAGAATGGGCTGAGCGAGCAGGACTGTCCGCCGCTCACACAGACGTAGCCAACGGCGGTGTTGCTGGAGTAGAGGTTGTGCGCCAGGTACGCGTCGGTCAGACCGAGATAGAACCCGACGGGGTAGATGGCGAAGAGCACACCGAGGAGGGTGGCCGCATGCCGCCTTCTCTGGCGG
>JANPDB010000806.1:0-2414 GCA_031431255.1 Acidimicrobiia bacterium
GCGATGGCGACCGTTGAGCGGATGGCTCGGGCCAAGGGAACTTGGGCGCCCGACCCCACCCAGAAAGTGCTCCTCGACGGCGCTCGCGGGGGGAACGGCCCTGCCGGGATCCGGGTCCACGCCGTTCGCATGCGCGGCATGGTCGCCCATCAGGAGGTCATCCTCGGCACCACCGGGCAAACCCTGGTGATCCGTCATGACACGACCGACCGCACGAGTTTCATGCCGGGGGTCGCGCTCGCCGTCAAGCGGATCGCGGACCACCCCGGTCTGACGGTCGGCCTCGACGCCCTGCTCTAGGCCTCACGTGCGGCGCTGACGCGTCTCGGGTACGGTGCGAGCATGAGCCTGAATCTTCGGAACTACGTCAAGACGGTCTACGCATTCGATCACGTGATCAAACTCGTCACGGAAAATCCGGCCAAGACCCAGAAGCTCTTGGCCCGGCAGTCGCCCTGCGCCGACTGGAAGGGTGCCGACGTCATCGGGCACGTGCTCGGCGGCACGAAATCCGTGCAGTCGGCCGCAACCAAAGGTGTGATGCCGACGGTCTGGCCGAAACCGGGTGCCGATCCGGCCGCGGCGTGGGCGAAGCTTCGCGATCAGACCCTCGAAGCACTCGATCATCCTGAGGTGCTGCAGAAGGTGGCCCAGACGTTCTTCGGTCCGATGCCGGTCGACTCGTTCCTTCCCTTCATGGGGGGTGATCTCCTCGTGCACACCTGGGATCTCGCCCGCACCGCCAAGGTCGACGAGCGTCTCGACGCCCAGCTCTGCAAGAGCGTGCTTGCCGTCTGGAAGTCCCTTCCTGATTCGATGCTGCGCGGCCCACATGTGTTCGGACCGGCGGTGAAGCCGGTCAAGGGTGCCGATGCTCAGACCCGCATGCTGAACTTCCTCGGTCGCAGCGTCTGAACGACCGGCTCAGGGCAGCCGACCCAGGCCGCTTCGGGCGAAGCGTTTTCCGGTGATGATCTGTGCGCTGATCATCACGATGGCGATGGTGGCTATTGCCGCGATTGCGTCGACTGCATCACCGGAGAATGACGCGCCGCAGCCGATGGCGATCACGGCAACTCTCTCGAGCGCGATACCTCCCGTGGTCCGGGCTTTCACGACCATGAGTCCGCCCGTGAAGAGGACAATGGATGCTGCCAGCATCCATCGGTCGGGGTGGTCGAGTGGCTGTCCGGGGTGCACGACGACGTGCTTGGCCACGACGGCATAGAACACGACACCAAGGACGATCGCGAAGTGGGCAAACGTGTACGCGTCGCGCGCGTAGCGAGCCCGGTCGTTGCCGTGCATCTGGGTCAGGTAGGCCTCACAGGCTCGGGGGACGAACGCGAAGTACACCCACCACAGGACTGCCGCGAGGAACACGCACACGACCACCGTGATGACCAGTTCCGTGGTGTGGTTCCCGTCGTTGAGCTTGTCGGTGACCTTCGCTCCGATCGCGACGAGCACCTCACCCAGCGAGATGATCATGAACAGGCTGTGGCGCTCGGCAAAGTGACTCGGATTGATCGACCATGCCGAGGTCCCGTCGTTTCGACGACGGGCACTGTTGAGAGCGCCGCCAATCCCGACGAGGGCAGCTGCGACCCACCACGCAGTTCGGGCGTCGCCGGCGAAGTTTGCGCCGATGGCCACCAGGATGGGCGAGATCATGGCGAGGGGGGCAAAGCGGAGCCATGCCGCGCGTTGGAGTGTGTCGCCCCACGCAGCCTGTCCCTGGATCGCAATCATCCATGCCTGGGCGACGAGATAGGCCACCGCGAAGAGCATTCCGGTCGACCCGTAGGCCGAGGGGATGCCGATCGCCATCAGCAACGCCGGTGGGATCGATCCGAGAACGGCGGAGCGGCGAGGGTGACCGCTTCGTTCGAGATCGAGCACCGTGCCCGCCCACACGTACTGCGACCACAGCCACCACACCAGCCACGCGACCAGCACTCCGCGGCCGACTCCGGCCCACGTGAGCTCGCCGGCGATGAGCGAGGTGACCTGCGTGATGGCGAAGACGAAGACCAGATCGACGAGGAGCTCGAGGTTGCTGGCGTGGCGTTCCTCCGTCACGTCATCGATCTCGTTCGCGGTGGCCATGGTCAGCCTCTGAAGCGTTTCGCTGCGCCCATCTGCTTGCGGACGGCCCGGCTGATGTAGATGGCGCTGATGGCAATCGTGCCGACGAGGATGTAGCGGGAGTACTTGTCGTTGAAGCGCAGGATCGGCTGAATCGCACCGTCGAGTTGAGATGAGAAGACCCGCAAACCGATGACGAGGAGCGTGGTGCCGATGATGTTGAGGCTGAAGAACTTGCGTGGATTCATGCCGGCGGCACCCGCGAGCACACAGATGATCGGTCCGGCGAAGAACAGTGCCATCACCGTCGATGCCTTGAGGAAGAG
>JANPDB010000807.1:0-2202 GCA_031431255.1 Acidimicrobiia bacterium
ACCTTGTCGCGTTCGACCACGGCGACGTTGAGGCCCGCCGCCGAACCGTACAGCGCTGCGGCATAGCCACCAGGGCCACCACCGATGACGACCAGATCAAAGTGCTCTGCCGTAGGACTCACCCTCTCGAAAACGAACCAGGGAAGACGCTACCAACGACCGGCGACGTCGGGAACGCGCCCACATTCACTGGATCCGCTCACATTCACCGGGGTCCGCTCACATTCACCGGGTCCGCTCACATTCACCGGATCCGCCCACATTCACTGGGTCGGCTCACGTTCACTGGGTCGGGGTCTGTGCAGATGTGCACTCCCGCCGACCCAACGACGCCAGCTGACCCAGGATCGTGGCCGAAGGCAGGAACCGCGCCCGTCCGCTACCGTCGCATGCGACCCGTCACTGAACCCGGAGGCCGCTATGTCGACGACCAAGTTTCTTCTACCGGAGACCGAGATCCCGCGGGCCTGGATGAACATCGTCCCCCACCTTTCGAGCCCTCCCCCGCCGGCACTGCACCCCGGCACCCTCCAGCCGGCCGGTCCGGACGACTTCGCCCCGCTGTTCCCGATGGACCTGATCCTGCAGGAGGTCTCGATGGACGCTGCCATCGAGATCCCCGACCCGGTTCGCGACGTCTACAAGCTCTGGCGACCCACACCCCTCTACCGCGCCCACCGGCTCGAGAAGGCCCTCGGCACCCCGGCGCACCTCTATTACAAGTACGAGGGCACATCTCCGGCCGGCTCGCACAAACCGAACACGGCCGTGCCCCAGGCGTATTACAACGCCAAGGCGGGCGTGAAGAAGCTGACCACCGAGACCGGCGCCGGCCAGTGGGGCACGGCGCTGGCATTCGCGTGCGCCCAGTTCGGTCTCGAGTGCGAGGTGTGGCAGGTGCGGGCGTCCTACGACGCAAAGCCCTATCGACGTCTCATGATGGAGACGTTCGGAGCGACCGTGCACCCATCGCCGTCGACGGTGACCAATGCCGGACGTCAGATCCTCGCCGCCATGCCGGACACGCCTGGTTCGCTCGGCATCGCCATCTCGGAAGCCGTCGAAGTCGCCGCGACCTCAGGTGACTCGGTCCGCTATGCACTCGGATCCGTGCTCAACCACGTGCTGATGCATCAGACGGTGATCGGACAGGAGGCACTCAAGCAGTTCGAGATGGCCGGCGAATACCCGGACGTCATCTTCGGCTGTGTAGGCGGGGGGTCGAACTTCGGAGGGCTCACGTTTCCGTTCCTGGCCGAGAACATCGCCGGTCGGGCGAAGACCCGCATCGTCGCCGTCGAGCCCACGGCATGCCCGTCGATGACGAAAGGTGTGTATGCCTATGACTTCGGCGACACCGTCGGCATGACCCCGCTGATGAAGATGCACACCCTCGGGAAGAACTTCATCCCCGACCCGATCCACGCCGGCGGTCTTCGATATCACGGCATGAGTCCGCTCGTCTCGCACATCTACGAGCTCGGCCTCATCGAGGCGATGTCGAAGAACCAACTCGACTGCTTCGCCGCAGGCGTCCAGTTCGCCCGCACCGAAGGCATCATCCCTGCACCCGAACCGACGCACGCGTTGGCGGCCATGGTCGAGGAGGCGCTGCGGTGCAAGGAGTCGGGCGAGTCGAAGGTGATCCTCACTGCACTCTGCGGTCACGGCATGCTCGACATGGCCGCCTACGAGAACTACATCCACGGGCGACTCGTCGACTACGACTACCCGGCCGAGGCGATTGCCGCGGCACTCGTCGACCTTCCCCGCGTTTGATGCCGGGTCCGGAGATCGTCTTCGTCTACAACGCCGACGGAACGAGCTCCGGGACGGCGAAGGACTTCGTCCACAAGATCGTCCGACCGAGCACGTATGACTGCCAGCTCTGTGCCGTGACGTTCGGGTTCGCCGGGATGAAGTCGAAGTGGCGTGAGTTCATCGCGACGCTCGACGCAACGGTGTCATTTCTGCACCGAGACGAACTCGGTGATGATCACTTGTCCGTCGTGGGTCAGGCGTTGCCCGGCGCGTGGCAGCGGCGTGACGGCACGTCGTGGGAAGTCCTCATCGATTCGCCGACGATGCGTTCGTGCGACTCGCTCGATGAGCTGATCGAGCTGATGCGGGCACGTCTGTCCTCCGGCGCAGCTGCGGAGTGAGGTCTCGACTGCACCTATATGTCGAGTTGGCGCCGTGTTG
>JANPDB010000808.1:0-1960 GCA_031431255.1 Acidimicrobiia bacterium
GTCAGCGACAACCTGACGGCGAAGCTCGCCCAGCTCAGCCTCGGCCCGCGTCAGCTCACGCAACGCCTCCAACGGGTCGAACGGCAAACGATCAAGGAGAACACTCATGACGTCAGGCTCCCCTGACGTCATGATTCCGCAAGCGACCTGCCTTCCTCAGATTCAGGGAGGCGCCACTGGGGTGAAATCCGATCTGGCTCGGCAGGGAATATCCGGTATTACACGGAATACGCGGCGAATCCGGGGGAACGATGGTTGAACGCGTTGAGCGAACCCGATTCCGCAGAGTCCCCGGGTGAGAACGTTGCGCTGGCCGGCATCCGTGCGCCAAGCAATAGGGGAGAACCGCCACCGTGGTCGGGAATCGCGGTGATGCCGAACGCGGACTCGCTGAGTTGGTGGAGCAGTTCCATGATGGTCAGGCGAGTTGTCCTTCGGGTCGTCGGTGTCGCTGCCCATCCGCTGGCGTCGTGCACGCCGTCTGCGCCACAGTCGTCGGAGATCGAATGGTGCGGACAAGCGATTGATCGATTGGCTGCGCTGCCTTCAAGGCACGGCGTCGTCAGCGCCCCATCCGAGGTGACTCTGCGGCGGCCCGCGCGTACGACCGAAACTTCGAGACGACAACCACGCGCGCTTACATACGCTTCGAGCACATCGATCGTGTGGCGATTCGTCACTGAGACGCTGCACGGCTTCGCCGACGGTGCCAGCGTTTCAGCGCGCCTTCAAGAACTGGACGGGCAGCGCGCCCGGGATCTACTGCGGCGGTGGGACGTGACCAGCGCAGCCCGGACGGCGCCGCCATGTCATTCTCCAGTGCCTTTGTGGCTCAGTTGGCTTGCCGCTTGCGCACAGGCTTCTTTGGCAAAGCCTTCTTGGGTACCCGATTCGTCACCACCGTGGCGAGGACGCAATCTGTGGCCCACGCCACGAACTGCTCGCGGCTCCAGCCACGGTGGCTGACGAGGAGGTTGTAGGTGTCTGGACTCAGCACGGTCCAGAGGATGTCGACGGCCGCCGAAGCGGTCATCCCGTCCGGCAGCGCGCCGAGGCTCGCCAACTTCGCACCAATGCTGCGGTACTGCTCGTAGCGGGCGTCGAGGGTGAAGCGCTGGTGCGCCTCGGCCACCTGCGGATCGGACGCGGCCGCCGCCCGCAACGTCGGATAGATCACGTCGAGTCGGGCCAGGATCGGTGCCGCCACCCGCACGATGGCCCGAAGCAGTTCGCGTGGATCCTCGATCGCGTCGAGCGCAATGAACTCAACCCGATCGGCCAGCGCCACCGGTTCGTGGTCGCCGGCGATGATCACGTCCATCAGTGCCGAGAACACGCCGAACTTCGATTGGAGTGCGTTGTAGACGGTCTGCAGCGACACGCCGGACGCCTCGGCCAGCTGGCGCATCGACGTCGCCTCGTAGCCCTGATCCAGGAACAGCGGCTTCGCGGCGTCGACGATCTGTTGCTTCGTCACCTCGGCTTGCGCGTGCCGACGCGATCCGTCGTAGGGCCGCTTGACACGCTTCGACATATCGTTAGGATATCGTTCTATCGAATAGAACAGCGATCAAAGTAAATTCGTCCAACAAGCAACCGCGCCGAGAAGGAGCACCTTTCATGCCCATCACCGCCGGCTTCAACCACGTCGCCACGCTCACCACCGACATGCACACGACCGTCCGCTTCTACGAGCAGGCCTTCGATGCCACCGTGCTGTTCGAGATCGAAAAGACCGAGCATCACCCTTGGATGAAGGTCGTCGACCTCGGGGGCGGGGCTGCGCTCAACGTCTTCGAGGCACCGGCCGACACCATCATCGGGGAGCGATGCCGCCAGGGCGGCCGGGGCGCCATCGACCACTATGCCCTCGCCGTCGACACACTCGCCACGCTCCACACGGTCCGCGACCGACTCGCGGCCGCGGGTGCGCAGGAGGTCGGCGACATCCAGCAGCTCG
>JANPDB010000809.1:0-1685 GCA_031431255.1 Acidimicrobiia bacterium
GCTTGTCGTCGGCGTAGGCGCTGGGAGTGATGAAGATGCGCCCCGCTTCGTCGATATCCACCCCCGCATCGTCGCGCTGAACCGGTCCTCGAGGCGATTCAGCGCAGGTGCCCGGGTGCTCAGCCGAACGCAAGCACTGCGGCGACCCCGGCGACGGTCAGGGCGCTCGCCGCGAACTCGCTTCGACGATGGCGTTCGCCGAGGAACCGGTGCGAGATGACGAACGTGAGGAGGAGCTCGACCTGACCGAGCGCCCGCACCTTGGCGGCGTTCTCCAGTGTCACGGCGATCGCCCATCCGGCCGATCCGAAGACGGACAGCACCCCGACGATCGCCGAGCTCCGCCACGTGCGCGCCACGGCAAGGACATCGTCGGGTTTCGTCACGAGCATCTGCGCCCCGTTGATGAGCACCTGGATGGTGTTCATCGCCGCCAGGGTCACGAGAGCCCGGAACACCGCCGGGTGATCTCCTAGCGATTTCGACGACGCCCGGATCCAGACCGAGGCGAGGGCGAAGCCGGCACCGGCAAGGAGACCGAGGGCCAGAGCGGCGTCGAGTCGGAAGATGCCCCGGGCATCAGCTGCCGCGTCGGGCCGACGCGCCATCGCCAACCAGCCCACGCCGACCACGCAGACGCCGGCTCCGATCCATCCCCAAACTCGCAACGGCTCGTGGAGGACGACAGCAGAGAACAGCGCAACCTGGAGCACCTCGGTCTTGGAGTAGACCGTCCCCACTGCGAACCCTCGACGGTCGAACGCCGCGATCAGGGCGACCGTCCCGACGATCTGAGCGATGCCGGCCGCGGTTACGGTGACCCAGAACATCGCTGGCGGCGCATCGAGCGACTGGCCGAACAGCCCAACGGCAATGGCGACGGCCGACAGAGCGATCGGTGCCCCGTAGAAGTACCGGACGAACCCCGCCGCCGTGATCGAAAGCTGGGCGCGAAGCTTCTGCTGCATCGAGGTACGTGTCGCTTGCAGCACGACGGCCGCAAGCGTTACGAAAACCCACATCGTTGTCTCACATTCTGAGAAGTACGTTCCGAATTACAAAACACACGATAGCTTGCCCGATGCAGGCGATCACGCCACCGGCACCCCCGTCACGTCTGCGCATGGCCACGCGCACCTCCATCGCTTTCTACGCGCACATCCATCGTTTCCACGCGCAGATCCCTGAAACTTGCCATCAAGACCTCGATTTGACTGATCTGCGCGCCAGACGGCCCGATCTGCGCGTGAGGTGAGGGGGGTGTCGGCGCCGTGGCTCACGACAGCGACGGAGCCGTCGCGGCGACTAGTCGGCCGCGGCCAAGGAAGGCGAGTCCACCAAGGCCGACACACCCGGCGACGATGAATGTCGTGGCATAGCCGTGGTGATCGACCAACCAACCGCTGGCACCGCCGAGCGCGCTGCCCACTTCAAAGAACATGACGAAGGTCGAGAGCGCAAGGGGACGATCGGCCACGCTCACTCGCTCAAACGTGATGCCGACGAGCGTCGGGAACATCTGAGCCATTCCGAGTTAAACGAAAACGACCGAAAGCCACAGCCCGACTCGACCCTGCACCACGCCGAGGGCGACGAGGCCCGCTGAGACACCACACACCGAGAAGGCCGCCGACCGACGTAGGCCAACTCGGGCCGGAACCTTGGCAGCCACGATTCGCAACAGG
>JANPDB010000810.1:0-1523 GCA_031431255.1 Acidimicrobiia bacterium
CGTGTCGGCCGAGTCGGAGCTGCAGGCCGCGAGCGCGAGCCCGGCAGACAGGACGACGGCGATGGCCATGGTGGTTCGTCTTGTTCTCATTGCTGGTGGTTCCCCTTGTTCGTGGTGACGGCCGAACCGTAACAGGGCCGATCGAGCCCCGCTCAACCGTTGGGTTGAACGGACGGCCAACAGCGGACGAATCCGCGGCGACACCCGCCGGGACGCGTAGTAGCGAGGTAACCCGCCCGGAGCTGGCAGCCTGGACAGGATGCTCGTCCAGGTGTTCTCCGATCTGCACCTCGACTTCGCAGGTTCGTTCACGCCCACCCCCGCACCCGACGCCGTTCTGGCCATCGTGCCGGGCGACGTCGGGCATTCCCCCGACGCCCTGGACCGGCTTCGCGGATGGCCGGTGCCGCTGGTCTTCGTGCCCGGCAACCACGAGTACGACGGTGCCGACCTCGTCGACGGTGACGTCGAGCTGGAGGAGCGGTGCGCCGATCTGGGCTTCACCTTCTTGAACTGCCGCACGCTTCACCTCGAAGACGGTCCTCGCCGCATCCGCCTCGTCGGGGCGTCCCGGTGGTGGGACTTCGACCTGCTCGGCGTGCACCGCCGGTCCGAGTGCATGGCCTTCGGGGAGCGCTATCTCCGGCACATGGGGTCGGCATGGGGTGGTCGGCCGCTCCACGGTCCCGACGTGAGACGGCTGGCCCAAACGCACCGCGAGTGGCTCGAAGTCGAGCTGGCCGAACCCTTTGACGGAGCGACCGTGGTGGTCACCCACACCGGCCCGTCGGCGCGTTCGGCTGACCCCAGATACGGCCTGAGCAGCGGTACAGCCAGCTTCTGCAACGCCGACGACGACCTCCTGCCGCTGGCCGAGGTATGGATCCACGGCCATCTCCACTGCCCGCACGACTACACCGTCGCCCACGAGCGCGGCAGCACCCGCGTCGTCTGCAACCCTCGCGGCTACGAACGTCTCCGTGAACCGGCCGGATACACCGAACACCTCGTGATCGAAATCTGACCCAACGATCCCGGGCCCGGCGAAACGGCTCTGGAAAGATGGGGAGTATTCCTCATCAGCAACCCTTCCGAGCCGATACGTAGTCCGTGCGATTGCACAAGTTCTTCGACGACGACCTGGCGGCGCTTCGCGACCCGTTGTCATCGACGCTGTCCAGATCACGTGCCGGCGCGCTCATCCTCGTCGTGGCTCCGTGGTTCGGCGGACTTGCCGTTGTCGTCTCTCCTGGCGAGGCGAGCCGCGGATCCGATGCGATCATGCTGGTGATCTGTGCGTTCTCGATCCTGGCCGGCGCATTCATGCTGCGCTTCCCGAATCGTTTTCCCTTCGTTCTGGCCCCCATCGTCGGATCGTTCGTGACGGCGATCTACAGCTACCTTTCCCGAGGACCGGCGCCGCTGTCGACCAGCGCGATGTTCGCCACCGTGGCCGTTTTGACCGCCCTCTTCTTCTCTCCCAAACAGGCGACGTGGCTCTGTATCTGGATCTACACGTGCCT
>JANPDB010000811.1:0-2497 GCA_031431255.1 Acidimicrobiia bacterium
GGGTTGCCCGGCAGCACCGGGAATCGTCTCCGAGAAGGCTGGCTGGTAGGTGCCGAGGACGATGTCGCCGGGTGCCCACAGGGTGAGCACGGGCTTCGTCCAGGAGCGTAAGACGTCCCACGCCGCCCGGTTTGCCGCAACGGCCGGATCGTCGGGCGATGTCGGGACGAGCAGGGGAAACTGACGCGCCCCGGCCATGTGCTGCTCGTCGGGGAACGGGGCCCGGTACGCGTCCATCTCGGCCTCGGTGAGCTCCCGGGACTGGACGGCACGCTTGAGCATCGCGCCACAGTCCATGAACTGCATGGTCTGTGAGACGCGCTGCCACATCATGAACCCGTCGGCCATCGGCGACCCGTCGGGGAGCGCGGTGTTGGCGATGACGAGACGATCGAACCGCGACGGGTTCTCCGCCGCGACACGGAGCCCGAGGAGGCCGCCCCAGTCCTGGCAGAACAGCGTGATGGCGTGGAGGTCGAGGGACTCGATGAACGTTTTGAGCCAGACGACATGTCCGGCGTAGGTGTAGGCCGATCGTTCGGTCGGCTTGTCGGAGCGGCCGAACCCGATCAGGTCGGGAGCGATGACTCGACGTCCCGCGGCAACGAGACCAGGGATCATCCGCCGGTAGAGATAGCTCCACGTGGGCTCACCGTGGAGCAGGAGCGTGACCGGCCCGTCCGCCGGTCCCTCGTCGATGTACGCCATCTGCAGACCGTCGATCTCGATGTAGTTCGGCACGTAGGGAAAGTTGACGAGGTTGGCGAACCGGTCATCGGGCGTGCGGACGAACTCGATGCCATTGGGTGTGCGCTGCACGTTGGTCTTGGTCATGGAGGGAAATGTATGGCCAACTCCCGTTCGAACCTAGCCACGAACCTGTTGCTGCGCTCTTACGTGCCGACGACCCGGGCCTGGCTGAGGTGACTGGGCTCGCAATGGGACTGGGGGCTTGGGTTGGCGGCCGGGACGTGACCCGTTGAGACGGCGGGGTGGGGCGGGTCGGGGTCGGGCATCGCTCCGCTCGGAAGCCGGACATGGCAGATTGCGCGTGATCGCAGCGCCTCACGCCGCGGCCGGTCTTCGCCGGGGTGGTCCCGTTCGCATGATCTGACCGTTCGGAAGTTCGATGATGAGTTCGCGATCCGGTCCGAGGGTCAGCAGCCATCCGCCTTCATGAGCACAGTGATGATGTTTGCTGCACAGCGGGAGGAGGTTGGCGAGGTCGGTAGGGCCGCCGTGTCGCCACCAGTGCACATGGTGGGGTTGAACGACACGTTGTATCCGTCGACCGCGCACGAGGCATAGATGGCGTTGAGGGCGCGTCGTTGGGTCCGGTTCGCCAGACGACTCGTGCGACCGAGGTTGAGTTCGCCGTCGGCATCGACGACCGCTCCGTCGCGGATGATGACCGGTCGAAGCCTCGCCGAGCGGCACAGATGTTTCACCCGTTCCCAAGGAAGTTTGACTGGGATTCCCCAGTCCACGGTCGGGTGTCCGTCGGCGTCAAGGTTTGTCGTGTCGACGATGAACGACACTTCAGGGCGCCCAAACCGATTCGTGTCGCTAGCGGCGTACCGAGTGAACGCGTCCCATGTATCAACTGGTTCATCACCCTCTTGATCGGTATCTCGATCAGCCTCTTCGTCGTCGTTCGAGGTTGGCTTTGTGATGTTCGCAGCAAGGCCGTTCGTGATTGCGAGTAGGGCAAGGGCTCGGAGGTGATCTTGCTTTTCACCCGGATCTGACGGCGCGATCGTCGGGCTTTTCGCCGCGAACAATGCAGCCATGGCTGCTTGGAGTCGGCCGTGGAGAACTACACCGGACTCAGGGTCGAACGCACCGGACAGGTGCCACATCCCGGTCAGCCGGTCAGTCCATGTGCGCAGACGGGTCGCTCGACGTTGACGTTCCAGTCGCTCGACGCCGCCATCAGCAGCGATCTTCTCGGCGGCAGCGTTCAGGCTGGCGGCAAATTCTTCAGGTGTGGACCTGGACTCAGCCGCCGCGTCGATCAGCGACTCCGCCGCCGCCATCACCACACCGGATTTGATCGGCCCGTCCAGCGCCGCAAGGACTTTGGCGTAGACGTCGACGTGGTCACCGCCGAGGCTCCCGGCGTCAAGCGCAGCACTCAACGACGGAGTGTCTTCGAGCGCTGCTGCCCGGGTCATGACCCTGCTCCCATGCCTATTGGCGCGCTGCGCGCCCTTCGATACCTCACGCTCCGGCGTGGCCGAGGTCTCCCGAAGCCGGGCGGCGACTGCCGCCTCAACCCGATCGAACTTCGCTCGAACACGCCGAAGGTCGTCGAGCACACCGCGCAGCTGCACCGTGTCGGCAATGGAAAGATCGACGCGCCGGAACCCTTTCATGAGTTCAAGTGGATTGATGATCTCCATGCCTCAATTCTACGAAAGGGGGTATGACAAAACCGGGGTCCCAAGGGAAAAGTCTCAAAAGAAGTTTGCGATATCCGCCTAGCAACCCCGACGCC
>JANPDB010000812.1:0-2141 GCA_031431255.1 Acidimicrobiia bacterium
TGCGGGTCGTCGATCCGTCGATGTCGAACCTGCCGGTGCGGCCGACTCGGATGATCGGTCGGGAGGCCGAGGTGGCACGGGTGCGTGGTCTGCTCACCGAGGCTCGTTTGGTGACGGTGACGGCGGTGGGCGGGTCGGGGAAGACGCGTCTGGCGGTCGCCGTAGGGGAGGACGAGCTCCCGCATTGCCGTTCCGGCGTGTGGTTCGTCGATCTCACGGCGGTGAGCACGGGAGAGGATGTCCCTGGCGCGATCGCCAGCGGACTCGGGCTGAACCTGATGAGCGGCGACGCAACGGCGCAGATCCTCGCGTTTCTCGCCGACAAGCAGGCGCTCGTGATCCTCGACAACTGCGAGCACGTGATCGACGAAGCAGCGGCGTTCGTCGAAGCGTTCCTGGCCACGAGCAACCCCACGAGGATCTTGGCGACCAGTCGTGAGGCGTTCGACATCGACGGAGAACGAACCGTGGTGCTCGGGTCATTGCCGACCGATACGGCGGACTCTCCCGGGGTGCGGCTCTTCGTCGATCGAGCCACCGCCGTGGAGCCATCGTTCACCCTCACCGAGGCGAACACCTCAACGGTCAGTGCGATCTGTGGTCGTCTCGACGGCATGCCGCTCGCCATCGAGCTCGCGGCGGCGCGGGTCACGGTGATGAACCCCGACGAATTGCTGGCGGGGCTCGATGATCGGTTCCAGTTGTTGTCAGGCGGTCGCCGCCGCAGTCGTCAGCGCACGTTGGAAGCAACGCTTGATTGGTCCTACGACCTGCTCGACGCCGAGGAGCAGCGGGTCCTCCGGGCGTTGGGTGTGTTCGTCGATGGGTTCGACCTCGACGCCGTCGCCGCCGTCACGGGGCTCGATCGGCGCGTGGCGACGCTTCACATGGAGGCGCTCCGTGGGAAGTCGTTGGTCGCACGCGCCGACAAGCGGAAGGCGACCCGGTTCCGTCTCCTGGAAACCGTCAAGGCCTACGCCGAGGACCGACTCGTCGACGCCGGCGAAGCGGAAGGGGTTCGCGATCGGCACCTCGCTCATTTCCACTCGCTCGCGATGGCTGAGGGCCTGAAGGTGGTCGGCTCGCTCGACGTCGGCCTGCGGCTCCGCGAGGATTGCTCCAACATCACGACGGCGTTCGAGTGGGCTGCCGACCAGGACCGCTGGATCCTCGCCGCGGAACTTCTCACAGGGAGTCAGTGCGCTCATCAGCTCAATGGTCGGGTTGTCGACCTTGCGCGAGCGCTCGTGCGAACTGCTGTCCATACTGCCGAGCTCGATCCCGATGTGCACGGCTGCGTGCTTTATCAGAAGTTCTACTCGGGAATCCTCCTCGCCGACTTCGCGTTGCTGTCGGCCCTGAGTGACCTCCGGCGGTCGCCGGTTTCGGAGTTTCGTTCGATCGGGTGGGCCTTGACCGGGTTCGTCAGCACCTGGGTCGAGCCCGGGAGCGCCATCGGAGCGCTCGACCGGGCCGAGGCTGAGCTGCGCACGTCGAGCCCGTCGGACCTCATGCGATCGAACGCGGCAGCGCTGGCAAGGTCGCTTCCGCTCATGGCTCGTGTCGTCGACGCGTTCTTCGACGGCGATTTCGAGGGTGCCCGATCGCTTTGCCATGCGCTGCTCGAGTCCGTTGCCCGGACGACCCAGATGATGGAGTGTATCCTTGGGCAGGCGCTGGCGGACGTGCTGCTTGGAAGACCGCAGGTGGCCATCGCGGCGCTGGCGCAACTCGACGATCTCGACCTTCCGTTCAACGACGGAAACGACGTCCGGGCACTCGCATACCTGGCACTCGGCGACCACGAGGCCGCACATGGCGCCGCTCGACGCTTCGTCACACGGGCCGCCGCTGGCGTCCTCCCGGCCGAGTCGAATGACGCCATGATCGTGCTCGCGGCGTTCGCCCGCCATGAGGGCGACGACGACGCAGCCCGCTCCTTTCTTCTTTCCACCGGCGCCGGCCGTATGCCCTCGACGCGCGGCCTGGCCCGCCATCTCGCGTCGCAGTTGGGCATCGTGAAGGACTACGAGGCTGACGTCGCCACGCTTTACCAGCCCGACAATCCCCACGGACCCATGGGCGCCACCAGGTCCCTCCACGCGTTGCGCGCCGAACTCGCCCGCCGCGGCTGGGACTGA
>JANPDB010000813.1:0-3144 GCA_031431255.1 Acidimicrobiia bacterium
GACGTCCACATCCGTCGCCTGCGGGCAAAGCTCGGCGACGAGCACAACCTGATCCACACCGTGCGGTCCGTCGGCTACCGCTTCGGCACGGGTCGCTGGGGGAACTGAACCGCCGCCCCGCGCCGTCGACGCCGCGAGGGCCGTCAGGAGTTCAGGGAAATGAGCTCGCTGCCCTCGTGACGCTCGTCGGCGTCGTTGGACAACAACACGCCGTGCAGCGCAGAGGCGATCGCGCCGGTGAGGAAGAAGCCCACCGGGAAGACCGCCACCATGAACACGATGAGCGCAATGGCACCGAGCATTGTTTCGTCCTCCGGCCGGATCAGGGGGTCGTGATACCGGCCGGGCCGGTGTAGGCCAGGAACTCGATCTCGACGATGGCGCCGAGCGCCATCGTGACGTTGCCCACCGTGGACCGGGTCGGCCGGTGCCCGGCAAAGCACTCCGAGTAGGCCGCGTTCATCGTGGCGAAGTCGTCCATCGTGGCGAGGAAGACCGTGCACTTGACGACATCGGTGAGCGAGGCGCCCGCCGAGGCGAGCAAACCCTCGGCGTTGCGGAAGATCTGGCGCGTCTGGGCATCGACACCGCCCTCAACGATCGATCCGTCGGCGAGGCCGAGCTGACCCGAAAGGATCACTAGGTCACCGGCGCGGAGGACGGGCGAATAGGGGCCTACGGGTTTCGACACGCCGACGAACCTAGCGCATGTTCGCAAGAGCCCCGGGGCTGTCGCTACAGGGTCTGAGCCCGCTCCGGTGCTGGATCGGGCGATCCGCAACAGCCACGGAACTTCCGCTTCCGTGCGCTGGCGAGACGAGCGAGCCTCACGCAGTTTGCGTCGGAATGCTCAGCTGAAGGAGTTGCCGCAACCGCACGAACGCGTTGCGTTCGGGTTGTCGATGGCGAAACCGCCGCCCTGGAGGCTGTCCTTGTAATCGAGCGTGGCGCCCTTGAGCATTCCTGCACTGGTGGCATCGGTGACGACGCGGATCGTGCCGTACTCCTTCACGAGGTCGTCGTCGGCCACTTCGCCGTCGAAGAACATCTCGTAGGAGAAGCCCGAGCATCCGCCGGGGCGGACAGCGACGCGCAGCGCGAGCGACGTGTCGCCTTCGGCTACGAGAAGCGTGGCGACCTTGGCCGCGGCGGCGGCGGTCACGACGATGGTGTCGGACTTGCGGCCGAGACCGATCTTCACAGCGGTGGGGGCGTCTTGCACGCTCATGGGAAGCTCCTCGTTGCGGTGTCCGGGAGGGGAACCCGGACAGGTGTGTACGGTCACATCGACCGGACGGAAAGAAAGTGTACCCCCGCCGGTACAATTGCAGCCATGCCCGGCGTCACTTCCCCCGACCAGGCCGGCGAACACGTCGCATCGACACTCCCGCCGGTAGGCCGGACTCCCCGTCCCTCTGTTGACGACGTCCGACAAGTGCTGCGCGGCGTCATGGACCCCGAGCTCAACGCGGACATCGTCGAGCTCGGCATGGTCGAGCGGATCGACGTGCTGCCCGACGCCACCGTCGAGGTCGTGATCGCGCTGACCATCGCAGGCTGCCCGTTGCGCACCCAGATCCGAGACGACGCCCGATCGAAGATTCGCGGGCTCGAAGGCGTGCACGACGTCGTGATCAGCTTCGGGGAGCTCAACGCCGAGCAGCGCAGCCAGGTGATGCAGCGCGCCCGATGGAAGGCCAGGGAGAACGCTCCCACGACCGAGGTGCCGGCGACGACCCGAGTGCTCGCGGTCGCATCCGGCAAGGGTGGGGTCGGCAAGTCTTCCGTCACCGTCAACCTGGCGGCGGCGCTGGCGGCCCGGGGTTTCGTCGTAGGGGTGCTCGACGCCGACATCTGGGGCTTCTCGGTGCCCCGCATGCTCGGACTGGAAGGACGCCTCGGCGGCGCTGGCGGGAAGATCGAACCGTCGAGCCGTTCCGTCGGCACCGGAGAGATCCGAGCGGTGTCGATGGGGCTCGTCGTCGACGACGAGGACAAGGCGATCATGTGGCGCGGCCTCATGCTGGCGAAGGCCGTCGAGGAGTTCCTCACCAAGGTCCGCTGGGGCAAGATCGACTACCTCCTCATCGACATGCCCCCCGGGACCGGCGATGTGCAGATGGCGCTCGGCAGGCTTCTCCCGCGTACCGAGCTCCTGATCGTCACGACCCCGAACCTCGCCGCCCAGAAGGTTGCAGTCCGCGTCGCCGACATGGCCCGCCGGAGCTACCTCAAGATCGCCGGCGTCGTGGAGAACATGAGTGCGTTCACCGACTCCGTCGGGGTCGAGCATCATCTGTTCGGCGAGGGCGGCGGCGCGCGGCTGGCCGAGGAGACCGGAGCCCCGCTACTCGCGCAGCTTCCCATCGCGCCTGCGGTCTCTTCGGGAGGCGACATCGGTGAGCCGGCGGCGTTGGCCGAACCGATGTCGATCGTGGGGCTGGCGTTTGCTGCGCTGGCTGAACGCATAGCTACCGACGTGCTCCCGCCGGTCGAGATGTCGGGATGCACCGCACGCCTGTTGGGGGCAATCGAGGACGCACTCGGACCGACCGGGGCCGGGGGGCGCTGACCGCGCAGGTCAGTCGAACTCGCCGGTCCTCTTCGGTCGGCGCGGGATCGCGCCGATCGCATCGCGCACCCGGACCTCCGGTGTGAGGAGACGAAGGGCGCTCACCCCACACAGCGCCGCGATACCGAATGCCACCACGAGGGGACCGGTCGGCGAGCGGGTCGGCGGTCCTCCGACAGCGGAGCCGGCGAACCAGCCGAACACGACTGCCGCCACGATCACCGTCCAATGAATCGGGCGCCAGGCCGGCGACCGGAACACAAGCACCATCAGCACCGCGATCCCGAGCGTGACGAGCGCGGCCCTGCGTAGCCAGCCGACGAGCGCCGAGCTCACTGTCGATGGTCCGTCACCGATGTCGCGGATCGCCGCGTTCGCGCTCGGCGCCAGCGTGCGCATGCTGGTTCGGGCGAGGTCGCTCGTCATCGGGGAAATCGCCACTGCGCGCCGCGACGACAGCACCCGATTCTCCGTGAGCACGGCGGTGAGCATGTCGACCGAAGTCGCGATGTCGCCGGCCCATGGTGGGAAGGCCACAACGTCGTGGACCACGACGGAGACCGACCGTGTCG
>JANPDB010000814.1:0-6879 GCA_031431255.1 Acidimicrobiia bacterium
GGGAAGTGGGCGGCGACCCGAGATCGGGGCATCCGTCACACGTGACCGGCGACACAGACAGTCAAGCAGGCGAACACCCCACAAAACAAAATTCACCGTTCAGTGAATTACGCCGTCTCGGTCTGATAAAAGTCGCTTACGAGGTCCGGCAGGCTCGGAACCGACACAACCGGCACCGAGTCAGGGGTCCCGTTTTCTTGGTCAGGGCGCGACGGGCGCCGGCGTAGCTGGTGGACCGTTGTAGATCGCCGTTTCGAAGCTCCGAAGGAGCGACGCCAACTGGCTTGCGTCGCAGACACGGTGGTCGTAGCTGACGCTGACGCCGAGAAGGTTCGCCGCGGCGGGAGCGCCGTCACGTACGACCACCCCGGTCGCCACGGCGCCGACCGAGCAGACGAGGGCACATCGTGTGAACGGAACGAAAGGAACGTCGACGGCAGGAAGGCCGAACCGGGCGACCGACGAAATGAGGGCCGCCCCGAACGGCGCTCCCGGGATTCCCAAAGCGCCGATTCCCCATCCAGCGAGGGCCGACCAGCACCGAAGCGCCGGCCGGCTCACGACGACCGGAACGGCCTCGACCAATCGGGTGGCCCGGGCCAATGGTCCGGAGCGACTTCGCGCTTCACGGGCCGATGTGCGGAGCGCGCGCTGGAACTCCTGCGGGCTGAGCTCGTCGGCGCGGTCGACCACGGCGATTCGAAGGTCATTCGAGGCATGAATGGCAAAGGACAGGCGGACAGTTCGATGTGATCGAACCTTCCAGCGACCGGCACGCCGATTCGCCACGGGATTGGCGGCAAGGGCTTGGCCGAGTGCGAAGCCAACGATGGCGATCGGGGCGATGCCGGGATGCGCGTGGGCGATACGATCCCAGTCCAGCTGGAGGCGCATACCGATCCGAGCATCCACATCACCGGGCCACGTCGCCATCGCCACCCGGTCGCGGCGCTTCAGGCGGCCCGGCGATGCCGTCATGCGAAGCGACCACCGGTGCGTCGACCCGAATGCATGGGGACACGCTACTGAGCGGGTGCCCCTATCCCCTGCGGGCCGGTACGAGTCGAGCTCGCCCGAACGGACTTCGCCATGACCCGTCGGATCCAAAGCCAACTGCCACGACGGGAACGGCGATTGCTGGGTGGCGATCGGGTACCGCGGGTCGGTTCCCCCGTTCAGTCCCAGGCGACGGGGAGAACCTTGCGACCCCACAGGAACGGCGCATCGAGTCGCTTGGTGTCGCCGGCCAGACGCATGGTCGGAAACCGGGACACCAGAGTTTCAACGGCGATTCGACCGCTGAGGCGGGCCAGACCGGCGCCGAGGCAGTAGTGGATCCCCCAGGAGAAGGCAAGGTGCTTCTTCAGGTCGGTGAGGGGGCGGTCGAGCCGGAACTCGTCGGGGTTGGTGAAGAGCGCGGGGTCCCGATTGGCTGATGCGTAGAGCACCATCACCTTCGAATCCTCGGGGATCTCGACGCCACCGACCTCGGTCGCCACGTTGTTGGTTCGGCACAGCCCGAGCACCGGCGGATCGAACCGAAGGCTCTCCTCGACCGCGACCTCGATGAGGGACGGATCGGCGACGAGTTGCGCCCACAGCGACGGCGTCTCCAGCACTCGCCACATCAGGTTGGTGATCAGCGAGGTCGTCGTCTCGTGTCCGGCAACGAGGAACTGCGACACCGTGTTCACGGCCTCGTCGATCGGAAGCAACCCACCGTCGTCGTAGGGAGCGGTCGCAACGTACGACAGGAATCCGTCGGGAAGCTCTTCTCCTTTCGCATGGAGGGCTCGACGCAACTCGATCTGCTCGCGAGCGAATCGGCCGATACCGAGGCGTCCGTCGCGACCGCGGTCCTGATACGCCATGCCCGCCACCATGTCGTCGGCCCAGCGGCTGAACTGCTCACGGTCGGCGATGTCGATGCCAAGCAGCGCACAGAAGCTGGCCACGGGCAGCGCAAGGGCGTAGTCGTGGTTCAACTCGCAGGCGCCTCGACCCGAAGCGCGCAGATCATCGGCGAGCGACTCGGCGAGCTCACGGATCGCCGGGGCGGTCCGGTTCACCGCGCTCGGCAGGAACGGATCACGGAGGAAGCGGCGGCGTTGGGTGTGGATCGGGGGATCGTCGTGCTGGACGTCGCCGACACTCGAGGACTTCTTCACTCCCGGGCCCTTGGCGTTGGACCACACCGCCGTATCCTGGAGGATCGACACGACGTCCGTCGGCGAGGCAACGGTGTAAAGCGAGTAGTCCGACGTCTGTTCGAAGTGGACGGGGCACTTCGCCCGCAAGTCGCGATGCGCCGCTGCGGGATCGTCGAGGACGTGCGGAGCCGTGAGCGAGTAGTCGATGTCCGTCATGCGCGGAATCTACCGGTCGCAGGCCACGAGAAGCGAGTCACCGCAGGACGGGTTCGGAACTCGTGTCGTAGTTCCAGCAGCGGACGGTGCGATCGGCCGCCGCCGCGCACAGCGAGGAGTAGCTGGCGTCGATGGCCACGGCGTCGGTGATGCCCGGCATGGCGAAGGCTCCGGTGTCGGCTGGGTCAGCGGGCTCGGTGGGATCACCGGAGCGGGTTCCGAGGCATCGGACTGCGCCGTTCGTCAGCGCGCAGACGTGCTCCAGCCCGACCCCGAGCCCCTTCGCCTGGCTGAGGTCGCCGACCGGCCGAGCCACCGGACTCCCGGCATCGATCGCGTCCGCGCCGAACTGGCCCTTGTCGTTCTGCCCCCAGCACCGGACCTCGCCGGAGCCGGTTCGGGCGCACGACGCGTACATACCGACCCGAACTTCGACCGCGTCCTCCACGCCCTCGACGGTCGCGATCTCAAACAGGTTCACCCCTCCCGCTTGGCCAGCAATTTCGTCTCCCCAGCACGAGACGCTTCGGTCAGCGACCACCGCGCAGGTGTGCCCGAATCCGCCATCGACGGCCCGCACGCCCTCGAGCCCGTCGACCCGTCGTGGGGCGACCACGGGTTCATCGGACGGAAAACCGCCCACCTGTCCGGAGATGTTCATCCCCCAGCACCACAGTGAACGGTGGGCGGCCGACACCGCACACGTGTGGAAGTCTCCTGCCGTCAACGCCACTGCGTCGGTGATCCCGGCGACCCTCGTCGGCCGGGAGACATCGCTGGTGTCGCCTACGCCGAGCTGGCCATAGTCGTTCAGGCCCCAGCACCACACCTCGCCGGGGGACTGAACGACAGCGCACGTGTGCTGGTCGCCGGCGGCGAGCAGCGTCACCCCGGACAGATCCTGCACGGCGACCGGGCCGTCGGCCGGGCGGGCGTCACCGCGTCCGAGCTGGCCGTGATCGTTCGCTCCCCAGCACTCGACGAGACCGTCGACCCCTTTGCAGGCGTGGAAGACACCGACGGCGAGGAGCGCTCCGGCGGGCAGTGAACCAGTCGCGGTGCGGACGGTCGCGGCGGTCGCGGCGGTCGCGGCGGCGGTGTCCGTCGTTGGTTGTGCCACCGAGTCCGGCGCCGCGCCGGAGCCGCACGAGGCCAACGCGACCATCATCGGGAACGCCAGTACGACAACGGACCGCCGGCGACGGGCGAATGAGGTGGAGCGCTTCGTTTCCGTCCGGAGGAGCGTACCGAAGCCGTTCGCTCCAGAGGGCCCATCGACCGGGGGCACGGTAGGACTCTTGTCGCCCGGGAACGGGCCCGGGTAGCTTCGGTTCGTGTTCGTCGGCCGGAGTACTGAGCGGGACAGACTCCGCGTCGTGGTCGCCGACACTCGTAGGGGCGGCTCGGTGATCGTGCGCGGACCGGCGGGCATCGGCAAGACCACTCTCATCGACGAGGTGCTGACCACCCTCGGGCCAGACGTCGAGATCGTGCGTGCTCGGGGCATCCCCTCCGAAGTGCGGGTGCCTTTCGCCGGTCTGTCCGAGCTCCTGGCGACGCTGCTCGATCGGTGCGCGGTGCTTCCGTCACCGCAGCGTGATGCCCTCGAGAATGCGCTCGCCATCGGCGGCGGCAGCGGCGGAGGCCCGCTCGCCGTGGCGATGGCGACTGTTTCCTTGCTTTCGTCGAATGACGAATCCGGGCGACCCGTTGTGGCGGTGGTCGATGACGCACAGTGGCTCGACGCCGAATCGCGCGACAGCATCACCTTTGCCGCACGACGCGCCGCCGGCCGTTACACGATCATGCTCGCCGTTCGCAGTGACGAGGACGCGTGGATCCCTCCGGATGTGGAAACACTCGACCTCGGTCCGCTGTCGGCATCCGACGCCGAGACCCTGGCACGCGAGACCGCGCGAGGATTTCCGCCGCACGTCCGGTCGGCGATCGTGAAGGCGGCCGACGGCAATCCGCTCGCGCTCGTCCAGATCCCCAAGGTGCTCGGCCCCCACGGAGGCTTGGCGACGATCGACGACCTGCTGGCATCGTCCAAGGCCGTCATGCCGTCGCGGCTGTTCGACTCCCGGCTCGATGCGCTCGATCCCGAGGTTCGCCACGCGCTCCTCGTCGCTGCGGCATCGGGCTCCGAATCGGCCGCCCCCGTGATGGCAATCTGCGGGGACGGCGGCCGATCCCCGTCGCTCGAGGACGCCGAAGCGGCGGGCCTCGTGGCGCTGACGGGCGATGCCGTCAGATTCACCCATCCACTCCTTCGCTCCGCCGTCTACAACCGCGCCACTCCGACGCAGCGACGCGAGGCACACCGCCGATTGGCCGAGGTCGTCACCGGCGCCGATCGGGCCTGGCATCTCGCGGCGTCCAGTGTCGGCCCGAACGCCGAAGCCGCCGATGCTCTCGAAGCGGCAGCGCGAATCTCGATCGAACGACGGGCCACGTGGCTGGCCACCGACACGTTCATCCGGGCCGCCGCCCTCACTCCGCTCGGCGGGCCGAGGGCGGCCCGACTCGCCTCCGGTGCCCAGACAGCGCAGCTCGCTGGACGCACCGGCATCGCGGCCGAGTTGGCGACAGAAATCCTCGCGGAGTGCGAGGACCCCGCGGCCCGCCTCGACGCCCTCATGGTCGCGGCCATCGGCCTGTCACTCTCCGGGCACGGGATGGATGCCGATGCCGTCGAGGACGAGATCGCCCGGCTGTCAGCAGTCAACCCGGCGAAGGCGACATTCGCGCTTGCGCTGATGGGTTCGCTGCGCTTCTACCGTTTCGATCTCGATGCCGCCCGGCTCGATTTCGAACTCGCCGAATCGGTCTCCAGTCTGCGCCTGCCGGAGTGTCGGGCAATCCTGCGGGCGGCGCGTGGGGATCGCCAGGGCGCGCGGGCAGAACTGCGTGCGGGACAGAGTGATGCGATACCGGTTCTCGACGTCGGATGGAAGTGGCGGGCGCTGCTCATGGAGGACCACTCGGAGTTGGTCAGCCGGATCCGGGATGAGGACACCCAGGCCCAGATCGAATCGGGTGAGTACAAGTCCGTCCCGCTGAACCGATTCCTCGAGGGCTGGGTGGCCGTGCACGAGGGTCGATTCTCCGATGCCCGTTCGCTGCTGGACCAGTCCAAGGAGTTCTCCGATCTGACCGGCCATACGGTCAACGGCATGCTTGCCGTGGCGACGCGAGCACGGCTACTGGCGGCTAGCGGCGAGACCGACCGTGCCCGAAGCGAGCTCGAACCCCTCCGCGACCCGAGAGGCACCAGTGTGCCCTGGTTCGTGGTGATCGCCGCCCAGTCGGCGCTCGGTTTCGTCGAGCTCACTGCCGGCGACCCCCGCGCCGCTGGCATTGCTCTGCGTCTCGCGAGGGCCTATTCGGAGGAGCACGAGGCGGAGGATCCGACGCTCACTCCCTGGGCGTTCGACCTCGTCGAAGCGTTGGTACGGGTCGGTGAGCTCGACGACGCCCGTGCGGCTGCCGAGGCGTTCGACGGCCGGGCCGAGTTCTCCGGCTCGACCTCGGCCAAGAGCCTGTCGGTGTGCTGCGCCGCCATCGTGGCGCCCGTGTGCGACGACCGGACGTTCGAGCTGGCCCTGGAGATCGACGCCAAGTCACCCAGAGCCTTCGAGGCGGCACGCATCCGTCTGCTGTGGGGCGGCCGTCTGCACCGGGACAAGCGTCGAACGGCGGCGAGGGTCCAACTCCGACTCGCCGTCGAGGCCTTCGAGTCAATGGGTGCGACACCTTGGGCGGACCGGGCCCGCATCGAGCTCGACACCGCAGGCGGAGGCGGGACACGAAGATCGAACTCGTCGATCACGCTCACCACGCAGGAGCGAGACATCGCCCAACGCGCCTCGACCGGCGCGACCGTCAAAACCATCGCGTCGCAGCTCTACCTGAGCCCGAAGACCGTCGAAGGCCACCTTGCCTCGGTGTACCGCAAGCTCGGTGTGCAGACCCGCGTCGCCCTCGCTGAGCGACTTCGCACGATGTCCGAGGGTCAGTGATGCGAACCGCCGAGACGCGCCCTCCTCAGAGTTGCGCGACGGACCGGGCGAGCAACAGCGCTCCAGCGCCGGCGATCGCGAAGCCAGACACCAGCGGAAGTGCGTTGGTGACGGCGTGGAGACGGGCTCCGGCCGAGGTGTTCAGTCGGGACGACCATCCGCGCACGCCGCGTTCGAAACGAACGATGAGCAGGCCCGCACCGACGAGGGTTGCGGCGAGTCCGATCCCGTAGGCGACGACGAGGGCTACCCCGAACGGCACACGGCCAACGGCGATCGCCCCGAGCAGGACGACGAGCGCTGACGGGCTCGGTACGAGTCCGCCCGCGAGTCCCATCATCACCAACTCGCGCCGACGCACGACAGAACCGGGTGCGGGGAGGACGTGGTCGTGGGACCAACCGCCGTGGGCGTGGCTGGTGACGATGAACCGCGGGTCGTCCGGGTGGGCGCGTGTGGCAGCGTCGGCGGTGAGTGCCGAAGCGCGGCCA
>JANPDB010000815.1:0-4685 GCA_031431255.1 Acidimicrobiia bacterium
CGTTCGACAGATGAGCAGGCAGCGCGGTCACTCCGCAATAGGGGCAAATCGGTGCCCGGTTGGCACCGGAGTCGTCGTTCACCTGTCCATCCTGCCGTGCGAATCGGTCGGAGGCGGTGCGATCGATCCGAGCCACTCGGCAACGACCTCCGGAACGCTGACCGGGGCGTCGTGGCCGGCATCGATCGTGTCGTACGCGATCCCCGCGGCATCGAGTTCGACGCGACTGAGCGAAGAGGGGTAGGCCGGCGGCGTTTGCCCACAGAACACGATGCGACGCGGAATCGTCTCCCACCGGCGTACGTCACCAAGCCTGAGCGGTCCGATGCCCGGACCGACCGGATTGGGTGAGAGCCGCTCGGCCATCCACGCCGCCACGCCCTCGTTGGTCACGTGGTCACGGTTCACCGGAAGCGGCGGCGCCCAGGCCGTCGGATCCGGGGCCCGCCGGGGCGGCGCATCAGATCCGGCAGGTGGAGAAGGGTAGAGGTCAGCCGGGGATTGGCCCGGTCGCAGCACCGGTGCATCGAGAAAGCCGAGCACGGCGACGCGGGCCGGTCCGAGGCGGTCAGCCGCTTCTGCGACGATGACGCCGCCGAGTGAGTGGCCGACGAGGACCACGTCGTGCAGGTTGTGCGAAGCGATCAGCGACACCACGTCATCGACCCACACCGAGCGGGGGAGCGGGCCCGCGAGCGCGAGCAGCGGTGCGTGGTGGGAGTGCTCGCCCATTCCCGCGAGCGATGGGGCCCAGACTTCGTGACCCCGGGCCCGCAGGATCGCGGCAACGGGGTCGAAGTACCAACCACCCCGAAAGCTGCCGTGAACGAGGACGAAGCAGGCCATGGGCTGCGAGTCTTGTCGAGCGCACCGGTGCACCCGCCTACCCTGTGATGAGCAGCCGACGAAACTTGTGAAGCGAGGTGATCCACTCGTGCTCGGGCGACGAACACCTCCCGCTATGACACCTCGAACCTCTGCGCCCGTGGTCGATGCCGATACGTCTGATGGCGAACTCGTTTCGGCGATTGCCCGGCAGGATCAGCGTGCTCTGGCTGAAGCGTTTCGCCGGCACTCGCCGTCGGTCGCCGGGCTTGCCCGGCGTGTTCTCGACGACGAGGCGCTGGCCCAAGACGTGGTCCAAGACGTCTTCGTTCGGCTCTGGGAAGAACCCGGGCGATTCGACCCGAACCGAGGGAGCCTGCGCACCCTTCTGCTGACCCAAGCACACGGGAGGTCCGTCGACATCATCCGCACGCGTGAAGCGCGCAAGAAGCGCGAAGACCGAATGGCCAAGGAGCCTGACGCGCCGCAGCCCGAGGTCGACGCGGAGTTCTTGGCGATCGCCCAGGCCGAGGCAGTTCGCGAAGCGATGATCTCGTTGGGCGAGGGGGAGCGAAGGATCCTGCAGCTCACCTATTTCGAGGGCCACACCTACCGCGGCGCGGCAGCCATTCTCGGCCTCCCCGAGGGCACGGTGAAGGGCCGGATACGAGCCGCGCTCCGTAAGCTGCATGAGATTCTCGTCGCCCAGGAAGACCTCCAATCCGTGGTCGACCTCCGCAACCCAACCACTCGCACCTCGAAGGGCGACGTCCGATGAGCACCGATCCGACATCCGTTGCGCTTCCCGATCCGAGCGATCGAGAAGCCATGCTCGACCTCGTGGCGGCCTATGCCATCCACGCCGTCGACGAGCACGAGCGCGACTTCGTCGAGGCCCATCTCGACGATGACCCGCAGTATCGTGACGAGCTCGGCCGCCATCTTGCCGCGGCGGCGGCGCTGACGATCGAGGCGCCCGTCCCGGCGTCGACCTGGGATGCGATCATCGCTCGTACGGGCGCCGTCGCTGGCCTCGCTCCAGTCGAGTTGGGCCATGACGACGACCGACTGCGGCCTGAACTCGCGAACGTGATCGCCCTCGACGCGGCCCGTGCCGGGCGCCGTTCCCGGCTGCGTGTGGCGTTGGCCGCGGCGGCGGCCTCGGCGGTGATCGCGGTTCCTCTCACTCTGCAGTTCGCCGGTACCAGCACTCCCTCGATTGCCGCCCTCGCATCGGACGCGGCGAAACAGCAGGGCACGAGGACCGTGGTGCTGAAGAGTTCCGCCGGTGCCGAGTTGGCCAGTGCCGTTGTCACGGCGGATGGCCGCGGCTATCTGCGTAGGGACACCCTGCCAGTGCTGCCGGAAGGGCAGTCCTACCAGTTGTGGGCGATCACCGGGGCGACCCCCGTGTCGGCCGGGGTGCTCGGACGCGACCCATCGGTTGTCGCGTTCACTGTCGATGCGCCGACGTCGGCGATCGCGATATCGGTCGAGCCGACCGCCGGCTCGACCCAGCCGACGACTACGCCCATCGCCGTTGGCGAGCTCGTCTGATCCCTTTCCGGGCTCGGTGACGTTCTTGGCGTGATCCAAACGGGGTTCGGCGACGAACACCCGCCATGAACGCACCAGACGCTGACGGCGAAGTCCCGTCCGTTACGACCACCGGTTTGCCGTCGATGCTCCCGACGGACCACGTCACCGCGCCGAAGCGCCGCGCCGCCTGGCCGCTGAGCGGTCTGCTTGCCGGTGCGTTCGGTCTGGCCGTGGCGGAGTTGTTCGTCGGCGTGTTCGACAACTTCACCTCACCGATCCTCTCAGTCGGCGACAAGGCCATCGATCTCGTTCCCGTGCCCCTCAAGGACTTCGCGATCCGTACGTTCGGTACGAAGGACAAGCAGGCCCTGCTGTTCGGCATCTTCTCGGCCATCGCCGTGTTCGCGCTTCTCGTCGGCTTCATCGGGCGTCGTCGCCCGGCACTCGCCATCGCCGGGTTCGGACTGTTCGGCGTGGTCGGCGCGACTGCCGCCGTGACGGGACGAACGGGTACCGCGAGTGACGCGGTGCCGAGCATTATCGCTATAGCTGCGGCCATCGCGGTGTTCCTGCTCTTGCGACGCTCGATCCTCGGCCAGCCAATCTGGCCCCGGCGCTCGGAAGGCGGACCGGTTTCTCAAACATCGGCGGGCGCGGGAGGAGGCGTGGTCGCCGTTGGAGGCTCCCGTCGGCAGTTCCTCGTTCTCGCCGGCGGTGCCGCAGTGGCCGCAGCCGGCATCGGTACCCTCGGTCGCCGGCTCCAGAACAGCGCAGGCGCCATTGCCCGTCGACTCGCGGTCGTCCTCCCGAAAGCGAAGCAGCCGCTCGCCGTGCTTCCGACGTCCGTCGGTGTCACCGAGCTGACGACGGCCAATCCGTTCTTCACCCCGAACAAGGACTTTTATCGCATCGACACCGCACTCGTGGTTCCGAAGATCGACGTCGACTCGTGGACCCTCCGCTTCAAAGGATTGGTCGGCCTCGAACGTACGTACACCTATGAAGATCTCCTGTCACGCGACCTCGTGGAGCGCGATATCACCCTCACCTGTGTGTCGAACGAAGTCGGAGGGATCCTGATGGGCAACGCCCGTTGGCTCGGCGTCCCACTGCGCGAGCTCCTGGCGGAGGCCGAGGTCGACCCGAAGGCCACGCAGGTGGTCGGCCGGTCCGTCGACGGTTGGACCTCGGGCTTCCCGATGTCGGCCGTCACCGACGGTCGTGACACCCTCGTCGCGGTAGCGATGAACGGCGAGCCGCTGCCCTTCCAGCACGGGTTTCCGGCCCGCCTCATCGTCCCCGGTCTCTACGGCTACGTGTCGGCAACGAAGTGGCTCACCGAGATCGAGGTGACGACGATGGAGGCCTTCGACGCCTATTGGGTGCCCCGCGGCTACGCCAAGAAGGCGCCGATCAAGCTCGCGTCGCGCATCGACGTACCTCGCGGACTTTCGACGATTGCACCGGGACGCACTGCAGTCGCCGGCGTTGCATGGGCGCAGCGCCGGGGCATCTCCAAAGTCGAGGTCAACATCGACAGCGCCGGCTGGCAGGAAGCCGAGCTGGCCGACGATGTGAGCACCGACACGTGGCGTCAATGGCGCTTCGCCTGGGACGCCACACCAGGCAGCCACGACATCGCCGTGCGCGCCTACGACGGCAAGGGCACGCTGCAGATCGAGGAACGGGTTGCTCCGCTGCCCAACGGTGCCACCGGCTGGCATTCAGTGATCGTGTTGGTGTCGGACAACTGAGTCCAGTCGGCGAGGCCAGCCCTGCCGGCTCCACAAAGCCCCCCGCATCGGGCGCCCGTTCCTCGTGAATGGGTGCCCGAAGCGCGTAGGTGGCCCCGGTGAAGTGAGGTATCCGGCAGGGGAATCTCGCGAACCCTTGATCCAATGGCGATTCGGCTGCGAACACCCACCGTCCTCCACCGAAATCATCGGCGGAATCCCCCCACATAGGAGAGAACGATGAACACGAAGCACACATACGGAATCGGTCGTAGCCTTGGAATCACTGGCATCAGTGTTGCCCTCGTTCTCGGCCTCGCCGTTGCCCCTTCCAACGCCGCTTCGAAGGTCACGACGCCCGTGGCCGCGCAGCAGGACGCCCTTAAGGTCGGCATCCCCGCCACGGGCAAGGGCAGCCTGAAGGGCATGGCCCAGGATCCGGCCGCAACGGCCGCGTCGAACAACCCGCAGCTCACCACGCTGGTCGCCGCGGTCAAGGCCGCTGGCCTGGTCGACACACTCAATGGCCCCGGTCCGTTCACCATCTTCGCCCCGGCCAATTCGGCCTTCGCCAAGCTTCCGGCCGGC
>JANPDB010000816.1:0-11445 GCA_031431255.1 Acidimicrobiia bacterium
CAGCGGGTCGGCCGCGGCGCGTTCGCCGGTATGTGGGTGTTCCCGGGCGGCAAGGTCGATCCGGATGACCGGGTGCCGATTGCCGACATCGACCTCGCCCACGAGCTGGCCGCGGCCCGACGCGCTGCCGTTCGCGAGGCGCAGGAGGAGACGGGGTTGATCGTCGACCCCGCGGCGATGGCCGCGCTCTCGCACTGGATGCCACCTCCGACCGAGGCCCGTCGTTTCTCCACGTGGTTCTTCGTCGCACCGGCTCCAAGCGGTGATGTCGAGCTTGCTCTCGAGGAGGCGACCGCTCACCAGTGGGTCACCCCGGAGGACGCACTCGCCCGCAATGCCGAGGGGTCGCTCCCGCTCGCCCCGCCCACGTGGACGACGCTGCATCACATCTCCCATGCCAACGACGTCGATGATCTGCTGCGTCGGCTCCGCTTGCATACGCCGCCGCGAATGCACACCCGCGTCATCTCCACCGATCCCCTCACGCTGGCCTGGGCCGGCGACATGGCCTACGAGCACGCCGATCATGCAGTCGACATCGGCGCCCCCGGGCCGCGGCACCGCCTCGTGCTCGACCGCGCTGGCTGGCACCTCGAACACTCCTGAGCTCCGGGTAGTCACCCAGCCCAGTTGTAGCTGGTTTTCGTGCGCTCCGTCGCTCCCAGGGCGACTGAGCGCACTACCTCCCGAGATGTCGTGGGACAACTCCAACAGCGCGCCTCTCTTCGGATCAAATTGTCCGAAAAATGCGGAACATCCAATTCCGCTTGTCTGTCCACGTGCGAAGCGCAGTGAGGCCGCGCCGCTGACCACACGTGCGAGCCGCCGGCGATCTCCTCAGGTGACGGTATCGCTCAGGCGGTTCGCCACGGTCTGGAGAAGCAGCCATCCCAGTTGCGGCGAGCGCTCGATGCAGTCCTTGAGATGCGCTTGGTCAAGCACCAGGTACTCGAGCGGGGTGACGGCTCGTACCGACGCCGTGCGCGGGCGGTGGAGAAGCAGGCCGAGCTCGCCGACGATGTCCCCGGGCCCGACCACCGCCACGCGCCGCCCCTTGCTGCGTACGACCGCCTCACCGCCGATGATGACGTACGCCTCTCGCGCCGGCGACCCTTCCCTGATGAGGAACTGATCCGGCTCGATCATCTCCTCACGCGTGTTCCGGGCGATGCCTCGCAGGTCGCGCTTGGACCATCCTTCGAACAGCGAGAGCCCAGCGAGATGGTCAACCCGGTCGGCCAGCTTGAGCCGCCGTGCAGACCGGGCACGGCCCGTGTCGGGGAACGGTGGGAGCATCTCGTTCATCGGTTACCGCCTGGTTCGAACATCCACGGATCGTTGACGGCAGGTTCATGCGTTCCCGGCCGAGATCGAGGAGTCTCCCTCGTGAGGCCTCCCACCGCAACATCCAACCGGTCGAAATCGCGAACCTCGCGTCTTCGTGAGATGTCACGGAGGTAGGGCTGAGCGCTGACCCGTGCCACTCCTGCCCATGGGTGCGACCCGCTCTCGGTTGCGGGGTGTGTTCGCGGTGACCTGTGGTCCGGGCAGGTGCGATCAGGGTCAGGGTCGATGTTGTCGGATGCTGTCGATGTGGTGGTGGGCGTAGCGGACGGCATCGGCAAGTTCCATGGCCGCGCCGGTCGCGACGCACTCGTCGAACCGTGCGGCACCGAGCACGGCGCGCAGGTGCTCGGCGACGGCGGGCAGCTCGGTGGGCATGAACGCGGTGGTGTGGTTGGTACTGCCGAAGAGGAAGGCGGCGACCTCCGGCCGTTCGAACCGGTCGAAGAACACGGCCAGGTAGGCGAGCGTGGCCGTCAGACTGGCGAAGTCGCCGGCTTGGTGCCACGAGTCGATCGTCGTGTCGAACAGGGTCAGGCCCTGGTCGAGGTTGCCGTGGACCGCTTCGAGTCCCGCGGCCTGTTGTCCAATCAACGGTTCCCAGAACGCGAGTCGGTGTTCCCGGGCGCAGGCGAGTGCTTGACGGTAGACGTCGAGGGCCCGGACGGGATCGGTCTGCATGAGCAGCCGCCCGTACCCGCAGAGCGCCCGGGCGATGAAGATGGGGTTGGCGTGGGCGCGGGCTGCAGCCAGGGTTTCGTCGGCGATGGCTCTGGCTTCGGCGGCGCGCCCGACCAACGGGAGTTCCTCCAGCAGGCCGCACAGACCGCCGATGTGAGCTGCACCGGTCTGTGCGGCCATGGCGGCGTGGATCTCCAGGCAGCGGTCGATCCGCCCGGTGTACCGATGGGCGGAGGCTTCAAGGCCAATGCTCCATCCGGCTTCCAATGGCTGGTAGCGGGGATCGCTCTCCAACGCCGCGGCGGTTCGGGCGTAGCCGATGGCGAGGTCGGGCCGTCCCGTGAACGCGCACAGGGCGGCGGCGGCATAGAGGCGGGGGAGTTGGCGAACGTCGGCGGTGGTGGCGGCGGGCAGGAGCTCCTCGGCCCAGCCGACCGGCTCGTACTGTTGCATCATCAAAGCCAGCAGGCCGGTGTGGGCGGCGATCGCGACCGCGGTGTCGAGGTCGTGTTGATCGGTGGCCCATCGGAACCCGGTGCGCAGGTTGGAGAACTCGGCCTCCACCCAATCGTTCGCGACACGTCGGTCGGGACCGTCCGACATGTCCCAGGCGGCGATTGCCTTCGCGGCGAAGTAGCGGGCATGACGATCGCGGACACCGTCGATCGCCCCCGTGGCGGCCAACTGATCTTCGGCGAATTGGCGGATCGTTTCGAGCAGTCCATAGCGGGTGTGGCCTGCCGATAGCTGGGCGGTGACGAGTGACTTGCGGACCAGCGAGTCCACGTGGTCGAGCATGGTGTACTCGTCGAAGTGCCCGCATACCTGGGTGATTGCGGCCACGTCGAAACCGTCGGCGAACACGGACGCGTGCTGCAGCACGAGCCGTTCGTCGTCGTTGAGCAGCTCGTAGGACCATTGCACGGCGTGGCGCAGTGTCTGGTGGCGTTCCAGCCCCCGTCGCGAGCCGGACAGCAACCGGAAACGGTCGACCAACCGGGCGAGCACCTCGGTCGGGCTCATCGAGACCATCCGGGCAGCGGCAAGTTCAATGGCGAGCGGGATGCCGTCGAGTCGGGCGCAGATCTCGCTCACGGCGGTGAGCTCAGGTTCGCTGTAAACGCCGAATCCGGGCCTGACGGCACTCGCCCGCTCGGTGAACAACTCGACCGCCGCCGATGCCGCTCCGGCTCGAACGTCCAGTGATGGAACCGGCCACAGGTGCTCTGCTCCGACCCGCAACCCCTCGCGTGACGTCGCGACGATTTTCACCGTTGACGACCGGGCCAGGATCGCTTCGACGAGATCGGCGGCGGTGTCGAGGACGTGTTCGCAGTTGTCGACCACGATCAGCAACCGCCGCCCCCCGAGCGCCTGTACAACGCTCGCCGACACGGTGAGACCGGCCTGCACCGTGATCCCCAGCGCAATGGCAACGGCATCGGGAACCGCCGCCGGGTCGCCCACACCGGCCAAATCGACGAACCACACCCCATCACCGAAGTCGGGTACCAACTCGGCGGCGACCTGCACCGCGAGCCGGGTCTTGCCAACTCCACCGACCCCGGTGAGCGTGACGAGACGATGGGCACGAACGAGTTCGGTAAGTTCGCGTATCTCCTCGTCGCGGCCGATGAAGCTCGTTGCCTGCAACGGCAGATTCCCCGGAACCGCGTTCACGGTCTTCAACGGAGGAAACGTCGTGGCCAGACCCTCGGCGCGAACCTGGAACAGATGCTCGACACCGGAAAGGTCCCGCAGCTTGTGCTCGCCAAGATCGAGCACGTTGAGACCTGGCACCAAAGCGGCGGTTGAGTTGCTCAACAAGACCTGGCCGTCGTGGCCGACGGCCATCACCCGCGCTGCGCGGTTCAACGCCGGCCCGAAATAGTCATCGCCCCGTTGCTCGGCCTCACCGGTGGCGATCCCCATCCGGACCGGCAAACCCAACAACCGCTGCGCGGCCACCGCCGCATCGACCGCGGCCCGAGCCGAACCGAACGCCGCGCACACACCATCGCCGGTGTGTTTGAACAACCAACCACCCCTGTCCTCGATCGCCGCCCGCAGCACCTCATCATGGGCCGCCAACGCCACCCGCATCACGTCGGCATCAGCTTCCCACCGACGCGTTGACCCCTCGATGTCCGTGAACAGGAAGGTCACGGTCCCCGACGGCTGCACACCGTTACTGCCCGATCGCATAGCGCATTGTTCCACACACCCAAACACGACACGCTGTCCTCACGAGGGTGCGAGTGCCTCCATGAGCTCGGTTGCGGAACCGGGATTGGTCGGATCGGGGTTGGCGGCGAGGAGAATGTTGGTGACGCCTGCATCAAGATACGCGCGCATACGGGTCTGGATCGTGGCGATGTCACCCCAGTTGAGGTACGCATCGACGAGGCGGTCGCTGCCGCGGTCGCTCCAGTCGCTGGCGTCGAACCCGGCGCGGACCCACACCCGTTGGTAGGCCGGCAGCGGGAGGTAGATGCCAAGGGCGCGACGGCCTGCCTTGCGGGCGGCGTCGGGGTTCGTGGTCAGGCACGTGGGAAGGACGAGGTTGAGGGCCTTGTCGGGCCCGAGGATGGCCCGTGCCTCACGAGCGCCGTCGGGCGTTTGCATGTAGATCATGGCGCCGTCGGCCAGTTCGGCAGCAACGGCCATCATCTTGGGCCCGTGGGCGGCGAGGTAGACCGGCACCGGCGGCGCATCGGTGGGGGTGTGGATTGGGAGCTCGCCGCGCATCGCCGTCAGATACGCACGCGTCTTTTCGATCGGGTTCTCCCAGGCAACGCCGCGCATCTGCGCGGCCACGGGATGCGATACGCCGAGACCTAGGAGGAAACGTCCGCCGGAGAACTCCGAGAGGGTTCGGGCAGCCTGCACGGTGGCAATCGCGTCTCTACCGTAGATGTGGGCGATGCCGGTGGCCACCTTGATCGTCTCGGTGTGGGCGAGGAGATGGCCTGCGGTCACATAGACCTCGCGTCCGAACACGTCGTCACCCACATCGACGAGTAGCCGAGTGATTCGAGATGCTGCGCATGGGCGACGAGCTCAACGGGCTTCATGGAATCGGCGGCGGTCATGACGCCGTAGGCGAGTGACATCGGTGGGTCCTTGGATGTGCGGTCGGTTAGGCGACGGTGCCGGTCGGTGTTCAGCCGCCGGCTGGTCTGGTGGTGGTGTTGTGGAGGTTGCGGTCGAACAGGTCGAACAGGGCGCGCCAGTGGCGCGCCTCGGTCGTTGCATCGTGGGCGGGACGATCGCTGAACGCGAAGCCGTGGTGAGTTCCCCAGTAGCGCTCCAGACGCCCACGGACACCCGATGCCTGCATCGCCGCTTCGAACCGGTCGACCATGTCGAGCGGCACCCACTCGTCGTGTTCTGCGCAGGCAACGTAGAGCTCACCACTGATGTCCCCGAGTCGCAGGTGCGGTGATCCTTTGGTGTCGGTGATGAGGCGCGCCCCGTAGAACGAGGCGGCAGCCCGAACGCGCGCACCCAAGGCTGCGCCTAGGCAGATGGCGAACGGTCCGCTCATGCAGTAGCCGACGCATCCCACGACCGTCGGGTCGGCTGCAGGTTCCGCTGCGGCAAAGTCGAGCATTGCGACTGCGTCGCGCTCCACCATCCGGGCACCGATGCCGTGCATCAGCTCACTCATGCGCGCATACGATTCGCGGCTCGAGAAGTCGAGCTCGAACGCCGGGGTGAACCGGTAGTAGAGGTTGGGCAGCATCACGTAGTAGCCGCGCTCCGCGATCGTGCGGGCCATGGCGTGAAGGAGCGGGCGCTTCCCGGGTGCGTCCATGAGGAAGAGCACCACCGGATGCGCATCACCGTCATCCGGGTGGACGACGAACGTGGTCATCGATCCGTCCTCGGTTCGGATCTCGATGTCGCGCTCGATCATTTCCTCACCCTAGGCAGGATTCGACATCGATGTCGAATTACCGTACGGTGAAACCGTGACGTCGAACGGAGCGATGACCGCGGGGATGCACCTCCCGCAAGCGGGACCGGCAGCGTCCGGCGAGGCCATGACCCGTGCCGCGGTGCTGGCCGAAGAGTTGGGCTTCGCCGACGTCTGGGTGAGCGACCATCTCGTCGTGCCCACGGGCGCCCCATACCCGCCCTCGGCGTACGTGTTCGAGCCACTGACCGCGCTGGCCTGGGTGGCCGCGTCGACTCGCCGAGTGGGTCTCGGCACCACGGTCCTCGTGTTGCCGATGCGCAACCCGCTCGTGGTTGCCAAGTCGGTTGCGTCGATCGATCAGCTGAGCGGCGGTCGCATGATCCTCGGCACAGCCGCTGGTTGGCTGGAGGCGGAGTTCGATGCGTTAGGGGTGCCGTTCGCCGAGCGAGGGGCGCGCACGGACGAAGCAATCGAGATGCTGCGGACGATGTGGACGCAGGACCACATCACCGCCGAGTACCCGGTGCACGGCGCCCGGTTCGTCTCCATCCGCGCCAAACCCCAACCGGTCGGGCATCTCCCCATCTGGATAGGCGGCCATGCGGAGGTGGCACTTGCCCGTGCGGTGCGTGTCGGGGACGGGTGGCACGGCGGCTTCCTCACCCCGGAGCAAACCGCCCCGCGAGTTCGTCGTATGCGCGCTGAGCGTCCTGAGTCGTCGTTCGCGATCTCCATGCGCACCCGGTGGGACGCTTTGGAAGACGACCACGACATGATCCTCGCCGAGATCGATCATTACCGAGAAGTGGGTGTGACGCACCTGGTGCCGGAACCACGACAGCACACTCTCGACGCCTACCTTCGTTCGATCGAGGGACTCGCGGAACTGATGGTGCGCGCCGACGTGTCGATGGTGCGCTGATGGCCTCGGGGAAGATCGTGGCCACCCGGAAGATCGTGGCCACCCGGAAGACTGCGGCCACCCGGAAAACTGCGGTCGCCCGGGAGACGACCCGTGGGGGATGGATCCCGACCGGCACATCGGCAGACCGGCGGGCCTCTGTCGTCGCCACACCCGGAGCGAAGGCCACGAGAACCCGTGAGCGGCTGCTCGACGCGGCCCGTGTCGTCTTTGCCCGATACGGCTACCTCGATGCGACCGTCGAGCACATCATCACCGAGGCAGGTGTGTCGCGGGGCAGCTTCTACACGTACTTCGAATCGAAAACCGAGCTCTTCCGCCATCTCGCGTCGACCATCGATCGGAACGTCGAGCGCAACGTCGTCGGCTTCGACCGGCCTCGTGGCGGTGACCCGATTGTCAACCTGGCGACCTCCACGCGGAACTACCTCGCCGTCGTACGTGAGAACGCCGACCTGTATCGACTGGTCGATCAGGTGGCCGCCTCGGACGACGAGGTCCGCAAAGCCCGCCTCGTGTCGCACCAGAAGCACGTGAGCCGGGTGGCCGCGTCCATCCGCCGGTGGCAGTCGCGCGGCTGGGCTGACCCCGCCGTTGATGTCGAGACCACCGCAGCGGTACTGGTGTCGATGCTTTCGTCCACCGCCCGCTGGATGTATGTGGACGGAGACGCAATGGATGACGAGCGCGCCGCGATGACTCTCACCGCCCTCTGGTCTGCGGCGTGTGGGCTCGCTCGTTCCGGAGAGGAAGCACGATGATCACCGTCGACGAGATACGCGCCGAGGTTCGGGCATGGCTTCGGTACGACTGGGACCCCGACGTCGGATTGCGGGAATGGCGCGAGCGACTCGTGGAGGCACGATGGGCGGTGGCGTCGTGGCCGACGCGCTGGCATGGGCGGGGTCTGCCGAGCTGGGCCGATCGCGTCGTCGCCGACGAGATCCGGTCCCACGGCGCCGTCGGCTCGCCATTGGGAGGAGGCACGACGCTCGCTGCTCCTACGGTGCTCGAACACGGAAGCGATGAGTTGCGGGACCGCGTGCTGCGGCCGACCCTCACCGGTGAACTGCGGTGGTGCCAGTTGTTCAGCGAGCCGGGCGCCGGGTCAGATCTGGCTGGGCTGTCGACCAGCGCGGTCCTCGACGGCGACGAGTGGGTCGTCAACGGGCAGAAGGTGTGGACCACCAGCGCCCATCACGCCGATGTCGCCATGCTGCTCGTCCGCACCGATCACGCGGTGCCCAAACACGACGGGCTCTCGTACTTCGTGCTGCCGATGCATCAGGCGGGGGTCGAGGTGCGGCCGATCCGTCAGATGAACCGGCATGCGTCGTTCAACGAGGTGTTTCTCACGGACGCGCGTGTCCCGGCGGCGAATCTCGTCGGGGCCCTCGGTGATGGCTGGCGCATCGCCCGCACGACCCTCTCGCACGAGCGTTCCTTCGCCACCCTCCGGCCGCAGCGATATGCGAACGTAGGGTCTGCCGGACGCACCATCGCCGAGGCGGACGCCGAAGCGGCCGAGCACTTCGCCACCTACGTCTGGTACCCACAGCGCGCCGGGCGAGCCGATCTGGTGATTGAACGTGCCCGCACGAGGGGAGCCGCCCACGATCCGGTCGTGCGGCAGGAGATCGCCCGGCTGCTCTCGTTCGTCCGGGCGAACGAGTGGACGGCCTCACGTGCGGCTGCGGCGCGAGCGATGGGTCGTCCACCGGGCCCCGAGGGTTCACTTGGCAAGCTCGCGGCATCCGAGGTCGCCCGCCGTTCCGCCCGCGTGCACTCGCTCATCAGCGGCGCGTCAGCGATGCTCACCACCGGGAGCGACCCACTCGACACCGTGATCGCCGAGGTCCTGCTGTCGACACCCGCGCAGTCCATCGCCGGAGGCACCGACGAGATCCAGCGCAACATCATCGGCGAGAAGATTCTCGGCCTTCCGCGCGAGCCGACGGTCCGATAGACCGCGGAGGTGACGCACCGCACGTTGGGCCGGGCGAGCACAGAAAACCCGGTCGATCCTGGCCCGAGAAAGCCAGCTGGCCCACGATGCGGGGGTCGGGAGACGGAAGTTGTGGGTCAAGCGTGGCGGTACTTGTTCGCCGCGGCGAGGGCCCGGCTCATCTCGAGCTTGGAGTCGCGCTCGGCCAGGGCCTGGCGCTTGTCGTATCGCTTTCGGCCGCGACCGACGGCCAACTCCACTTTTGCCCTGCCGTTGGTGAAGTAGATGCTGAGCGGGATGAGAGAGAGCGCGTCTTTGTCGGTGGCTTCGGCGAGGTCGGCGATCTCACGCTTGTTCAGCAGGAGCTTGCGGGTGCGCTTCGGGTCATGGGCACCGAATCCCACTGCATAGGAGTACGGCGAGATCGAGATGCCGTGGAGATACACCTGGCCCCGGTCGACACGAGCGAATGCGTCGATCATCTGCACCTGGGCGTCGCGAAGCGACTTGACCTCGCTGCCGTAGAGGACGATCCCGCACTCGTAGGTGTCGATGATCTCGTACTCATGACGCGCCTTTCGGTTGGACGCGACAACCTTCTTCGCCCCACCCGTGGCCCCGGCTTCGGGCCCTTTGGTTTTCCCTTTTCCGGCCATGACAGATCCATCTTCTCGCACCTGTGCAGTGGCGGCGGCACAACGGTGAGTGCGTACAGTTCTCGGCGTGAGCTTGCTGATGACCCCTGAGGTGCTCGACGAGATGATCGTTCACGCGTTGGACGGCTACCCCCTCGAGGCGTGTGGCCTCCTTGTCGGGAGCGTCTCGGACGACGGGAACAGCAGGGTGGTGCGGTTGGTTCGGTCGCCGAACCTGGCGGGATCAGCGCTCGTCTACACGATCGATCCGAAGGTGCACCTCCGAGCCGAGCGGGACGCCGATGATGAAGGTCTGGCTGTCGTCGGGGTGATGCACAGCCACACCCACACCGACCCGTTTCCGTCGCCCACCGACGTGTCGTCGGCGCCCGACCCCACCTGGCAGTACGTCATCGTGAGCCTGCGCGACGCCTCACCGGCGCTGCGCAGCTATCGCATCGTGGACGGAATCGTCACCGAGGAACGGGTCATCGTCGGGGAGTGACGTCAACACGACGGGTGAAGACGTGGCACCCAGATTCCCTACCGGTTCAGTCGGGAATTAGACTTGTCGCAACCCGGTTGGACCGGGTGTCATCCCGACCGTTCTCCGAGGTTCTCTCCACATGTCTGACGTCATCGAAACCACCGCCGCTCCCACGGTGAGCATCCGGATCCCGATGATCCTGCGTCCTCACGTCGGCGGTGCCAGCAAGGTCGAGGCGACCGGTGCCACGCTCGGCGCCCTGTTCGACGATCTGACCACCCGGTTCCCGGGCATCGCCAGCCAGGTCCTCACCGTCGACGGCACGCTCCACAAGTTCGTGAACGTCTACGTGAACGACGACGATGTCCGCTACCTGGGCAAACTCGATGCCCCGATCAAGGCGGGCGACGAAGTGACGATCCTGCCTGCCGTCGCCGGCGGGTCGGTCTAGTCCCGACGGGTCGCACCGATGACCGTCTTCCACAGCGTCCTCGACCTGATCGGCAACACACCGATCGTCGACGTCTCCGCACTGAGCCCGAACCCGCGCGTTCGGATCCTGGCCAAGCTCGAGGGCCAGAACCCGGGCGGTTCGGTCAAAGACCGCATTGCTCTCTCGATGATCGAGCAGGCGGAGAAGGACGGACGCCTTGTTCCGGGATCGATCCTCATCGAGCCGTCGTCGGGCAATACCGGCATCGGTCTCGCCATGGTGTGCGGCCAGCGTGGCTACCACATCAAGATCGTCCTGCCCACGAACGTCACTCCGGAGCGGCGTCAGATGCTCGAGGCGTTCGGCGCGGAGATCATTGATTCGCCCGGGTCGGAGGGGTCCAACGGTGCCGTCAAACTCGCCCGTGAATTGGCTGAGCAGCATCCCGAGTGGGTGTTCCTGTATCAGTACGCGAACCCGGCGAACCCGCAAGCCCACTTCGAGGGGACCGGTCCCGAGATCCTCGCCGATGTTCCCGACATCACCCACTTCATCGCCGGACTCGGCACCAGCGGCACCCTGATCGGTGTTGGTTCGTTCCTGAAGAAGATGAAGCCGGACGTGCAGATCTGGGCTGTCGAGCCGCCGAGTGGCGAGATGGTCGACGGACTGCGCAACCTCGACGACGGCTACATCCCACCGATCTTCACCGACAACAACGGCTTCGAACTGCTCGACCGCAAGAAGGTCATTGGCCCTCGGGAGTCCCTTGAGGCGACCCGCCGGATGGTGCGCGAGTGCGGCGTCTTCGCCGGCATCTCGTCGGGGGCGATCATGGCGGCGGCCATCAAGTGCGCGGCCGAGATCGACGACGGGGTCATCGTCACCATCGTCTGCGACGCCGGGTGGAAGTACCTCTCCACCGGCGCCTATTCCGACGACCTCGATGTGGTCACCGAACGCGCCAAGAAAGTCATCTACTTCTGAACGCGTTGGGAGAGAGGTTGCCCCCATATATGGGGGTCCAACACCTCCCAACGCCCCTGGGAGGTGTTTGACCGCATGATTCGGGCAAC
>JANPDB010000817.1:0-2360 GCA_031431255.1 Acidimicrobiia bacterium
GGCCTGTTTGACCTGCGACAGGAGCTGCGAGGCGAGCAGGCCGAGCGTGCCGTAGACGGTGACGAACCCGAGCGTGACGACACCGGAGACCTTGGCCGCCCGCACGAGGCGATAGGCCAGGGGCCGATCGCCGTCGACTGCCGCGTTGCCGACGAAGTACCCCATGTATGCGGGAAGCATGGCGAAGCCGCACGGGTTGAACGCCACGATCACGCCGGCGGTCAGGGCCAGGGCCAGGGGGCCGGCCGACAGCGCAAGAACCATCCCCCAAGTCTGGTCTGTGTCGTGGGACAACGCGCGAACGCGCTCTCAGCCCCGACACAGGACAGAGGTCTGGCACGCGTCGGAGGAGGTGGTTCTGCGACGGAGAGTCGTGCTCGTTATCGATCTCCGGGGCGGTCCATCCGGAGCGTTGAACCCGTCCACACCCGGAGGGAGCCGTCTAGACCAGGAGGGAGACGTCAGGTGACGCTGAGCCAGGTCATGAGGAAGTGACCGGCGCAGCCGACGACGACCCACACGTGCCAGACCTCGTGGTAGCCGAAGTCGGTCGACGGATTCGGCCGACGGAGCCAGAGCCCGACCGCCCCAATCGCATAGGCCGCGTTCGCGACGTGGAATCCGATGAGCGCGGTGCCCGACAGCGACGACAGCAGCTTCGGCGCGGCCGCGATGTAGGCACCTGCCAACACCACGTAGAGAGTCCCGGCGACGCGGCGATGGACGCGCAGCGGTGAGATCTTGAACAGGACACCTCCGAGCGCCCCGATCCACACGGCGGTCACCAGCGGAATTCCCCATGACCGGGGGAGGACATGTAGGCAGACGGGGGTGTAGGACCCGGCGATGAGCATGTAGATCATCGAGTGGTCGAGCCAGCGCATCCATGGCCGGAACGACCAGGTCCCGACCGTGCGGTTGTAGAGGGCACTGGTGGTCAGCAGGCCGACCAGTGAGAGTGCGTAGATCGCGCACGCCAGCTTTGTGCCGCTCTGGGCGTTGACGACCAGGGCCACACCGGCCACGCCGGCCACGGGGGCGCACCACTGGTGGAGTCGGCCGCGATGCGCTGGCTTGTAGAGACCGACGAGCGGGTCGCCCGCCGATGGAAGTGGCCTCGGCGGCTTGGGAATGACGACTCGGCGTTGCGTGATCGGGGCGTTCACGGTCGCGCAACCTCGACGGACGATCCGAGGACGGCAGACGCGCCGATGGCGATTGCGTCGCCGACACGGATCTCGCCCGGTTCGAGCACCCAGGCGTAGCGGCGTCCCGACCCCGGGATGCGGGCTTCGTCGATGCGGTTGAAGTCGCGGCCCGTGAAGTTGTGGGCGATCTGGCTGCACGGATCGGCGAAGCACGACACTTCAGCGACGACGGTGCCGATGCGCACCTGCACGCCCGGCTGGAGGGCTTCCCAGTCGAGGCCGCGGGTGGTGATGTTCTCGCCGACGCCGCCGGGGACGATGGGGTGGCCTTCCCGGTGGAGCTCCTCGACCAGTTCGACGGAGAACAGCGAGAGTGCCTGGAACGGCCGGCCGTGGTGCTGCCTATGGGCCTGGCCGTCACCGACGATGCCCCGCATACCGACGCTGACCTCGTCCACCGCCGTCTTGGGGACGCCGCCGTCGGCGCGGAACAAATGGGCCACGGTGCCGGATGCACGAACGTCCGAACGGTGGGCGTGTCCGGCCTCGCGGGCAATCGCAACACCTTCCCGAACGAACTGCTCGACCGCCGTCCTCGCCACCCCGGCACCGTCCTCGGCCGACAGACGCTGGGTCATCAGCGCGTTCATCTGGTCGGCATCGGCGTCGCCCGGCAGCCCCACGCCGATTGCCGGAGCCAGCCGCCGGAAGGCGTCGACGAGTCGGGCGTCGAACGGGGCAACGAAGCTCGTATGGGCGCCGGACGTGTTCGCCCGGAGGAAGCCGCTCACGTGGCGCAGGGTGTTGAAGAGATCCTGATCGCCGTACCCGGACGGATCAGCCACGGGGGCGAGCGACAACATAGGGCCTCCATTCTGTTCCACGAGTCGAGTGCTGCAGAGCATGGGGACTGGGTCAGCCTTCGTTCGCTGGGTCGGGATCTGTGCAGAAAAGTCCCGTTTTGCGGACCCGGTGCACACCAGCCGACCCAGAACCGCTGCATCGACCTGGGTCAGCTCACGTGCGCTGGGTCGGGATTTTTGCAGAAAGGGCCTGTCAGCCGACCCAGGGCCTGTCAGCCGACCCAGTGAACGTCAGCCGACCCAGTGAACGTCAGCCGACCCAGTGAACGTCAGCCGACCCAGTGAACGTCAGCCGACCCAGGGAATGTCAGCTGACCCAGGGAATGTCAGCTGACCCACTGAACGCCAG
>JANPDB010000818.1:0-2196 GCA_031431255.1 Acidimicrobiia bacterium
CCTCGGCTTCATCGCCCACAACTTCAGCACCGGCATTGCCATCAGCGGCGCCGGAGCCGTCGGCTGGGTGATCTTCGTGACCGTCTACATCCGCAACGCCGAACTCCGCCGCCTCAGCTGAGGGCCAACAGACTGAAGGTGGACCTGTTGCGCTGAGTCGCTCCTGGAGCGACCCAGCGCGACAACTCTCCGCCGCCTGGCCTCCGCCGCGAACTAGACGTGCTCGACGCCTCCGAGGTAGCTGCTCTCCAGGAGATGACGGTTCTCGCGCAGATGCGCGGCCGTGCCTTCCAGCACGAGGTTGCCGTGACTGAGGACGTAGGCCCGGTCGGCGACCTCCAGGGCAAGATGCACGTGCTGCTCCACAAGGAGGATCCCGGTGCCGCTCTTCGCGGCGATGGCCCGCAGCACCGGCAGCAAGCGTTCGACGATGATCGGCGCAAGGCCGAGACTCATCTCGTCCACCATGAGCAGCCTCGGGCGAACCGTAAGCGCGCGGGCAACCGCGAGCATCTGCTGTTCACCACCGGAGAGGAGTCCGGCGCGACGATCCATCAGCGCTTCAAGGGCCGGGAAGTACTCGAGTGCCTCATTCAGCGCGGTCGACCCTCGCTTCGCCTTGAGACGCAGGTTCTCGCGGACGGTCAGCTGGAAGAACAGGCTCCGGTCCTCCGGTACGTGCGAAAGGCCCTCGCGTGCCACGTGGTGCGGACGTCGACCCTTGATCGACTTCCCGAGCACTGTGATGTCGCCCGAGAGGATCGGGTTCAATGCCGATGTGGTGAGCAGGGTGGTGGTCTTGCCGGCACCGTTCGGGCCGAGAAGCGCGACCACCTCACCTTCGTCCACGTGGAGGTTGAGACCGCGGACCACGGGCACACCGTTGTAGCCGGTCGACATGTCGCTGATGGTGAGGAGACTCATGACGGATCGCTCCCCTGCTCGTCGCGGGCTGATTGACCGAGGTAGGACTCGATCACCCGCGGGTCCCGCTTGATCTCCGCCGGGGTGCCTTCGGCGATCTTGATCCCGAACTCGATGACGTAGATGTAGTCGCAGATGGTGAGCACCAGGCCCATGTCGTGGTCGACCAGAAAAACGCTCGTGCCCGAGTTGACGATGTTGCGGAGACTGCCACCGAGTTGCAGGCTCTCCTGCGTGTCGAGGCCCGCCGCCGGTTCGTCCATGCACAGGAGCTTGGGACGCGTCGCCAGCGCTCGCGCTGCCGACACAAGCTTGCGCTGGCCCTGACTGATTTCGTTGGGCTTCTTTTTCGCAAGGTCAGCGATTCCGAGGACGTCCATGGCGCTCTCGACGCTCTCGCGGTCTCGACGCCGGCTGGGCACGACGATGTCAAGCAAGAAATTCTTCGCGGTCTGCTTGTCGGCCGCCACGAACAGGTTCTCTTCGACGGTGAGATCGTCGAAGAGCTCCAGCGACTGCCACGTTCGCCCGAGCCCCAAACCGGCCCGCTTGTGCACCGGCAGGCGCGTGATGTCGTGACCGTCGAACACGATCTTGCCCGTGGTGGGGACGAAGCCGGTGATGCCGTCGATGAAGGTCGTCTTGCCGGCGCCGTTCGGCCCGATCAACCCGACCAACGAACCTTCGGTCACGGCGAAGTCGACGTCGTTGACGGCACGCAGGCCGCCGAACGTGACCGACATCTTGTCGGTCTGCAGAAGGCTCATCAGGACCAGCCCTCCGGGGCCGACAAACGTGTGTTGCGAGCAGCGAAGCGGAGCGTACAAGCACCGCGCAAGGTGAAGACCCTCATGAGGCGTCGACTGCCAGTCCGCTCGGGTTGCCGAGAGCTGACGCGGTTCGCGCCTTCTTGAGTCGCTTCTCCGCCGCTTGGGCGCGGAACGCCCCGGCGATGCCCTCCGGGTTCTGGATGGCGGTGAAGATCAGCAGCACACCGCCGATGTAGAACTCCCACTTCCCGAGCGACCCGACCACGCGGGTCATCGTGTAAAACGCGACGCCTGATGACCCGACGATTCCCGCGGTAACGGCACCGCTCACGCTGGTGATACCACCGAGGTACGCCACGGCAAGTGCGGCAAGCGATGCAATTGTTCCGTAAGAGACGTCGGAGACCGAGCCGAACCGGTAGCCGATCAGGCAGCCGCCGATTCCGGCGATGAACGACGACACCGCGAAGACCATCATCTTGCCGTTGGCGACGTTGATGCC
>JANPDB010000819.1:0-7770 GCA_031431255.1 Acidimicrobiia bacterium
CGTCATCCGCGGCGGTGGGCAACCAACGGAGATCTCCGTGGACGGCATTGTCGTCACCTCGAACACCGGCGGCCAAACGGGACCGAACGGCCTCGCGGTGAACACCGGCAACGTCGCCGGCGGGGAGGTCACCGACGCCGAAGTGGCCGAGATCCTGGTCTTCCCGCGGGCGCTCACGAGCACTGAGCGTTCCGCCATCGAAGTCGGGCTGTCCACCAAGTGGGGACCGGCGACCATCACGAGTCTGACGGCGACCACACCGACATCGCAAGCCGGGGCGAACGGCACTCCTGCCGCAACTCCGCCAAAGGTGCGGGCCGCCGGCTTCGCTGCGGCGCCTGCCGTGGGCGTCAGCGTCACCTTCACCGCCGGCGCGGGTGGCAGGGTCGGCGGGGCGTCATCGGTGACGGTCCTCACCGATGCCAATGGCATCGCCACCGCCCCAGCGTGGATACCCGGCTCACCGACATGTTCCGATCGTCTGACGGCAACGACGTCGGGCAGCCCCGACGTGGTCAAGTTCTCCATCGCGAAGGGCGGGTGCCCGGTTCCCTACGGCGTGACCGGCCCGGCGATGTGGGTCGACGCCTCTGACACCGACGGTGACGCCAGTCCGGCGAACGAGCCCGCATTGAACGCGGGCGTGCTTTCGCTGATCGACAAGAGCGGGAACATCCGCGACTTCGATGCCGTGGCCGGGTCGCAGCCGACCCTTGTCTCCTCGCCGGCCTTCGCCAAGAACGTGCTCCGCTTCACCCCGAGCCAGTGGATGAAGCAGACCGCGAACTTCGGTTCGCCGTCGACGGTCATCTACGTCGCTCGGGCCCGGACGACATCGTCGAACCGCATCCTGCAGGCCATCGGGAACAACTGGCTCCTCGGGTGGTGGAGCGGACAGGAAGAGCGCGCCTACATGGACGGATGGGTTCAGCTGACCGGTGTCGCGCCCACGACCAAGGCCCGGATCATGAGCGCGGTCGTCCGCGGCAGCGGTTCGACGGACTTCGCTGTCGACGGGATCATCACCTCGAGCAACTCCGGTGGCGTGAGTGGCCCGAACGGTCTCGCGGTCAATGGTGGTGGTGCGTCCCCGGGGGAGGCGACCGACGCCGAGATCGGCGAGATCCTCGTGTTCCCGCGTGCGCTGACGAACACGGAGAGGCTCGCTGTCGAATCCGGACTCGCAGCGAAGTGGGGTGTCGTTCTCGGACAGACGCTCAGCGCGGCGACGACGCTGACACCGGTCGGAACGCGCGGTCAGGTCGTCCCGGCGTCGCCTCAGGTGAGGCTGACGCTCGCCGACGGTACCAACGTCGCCGGAGCGACCGTCACCTTCACGGTGAGCCGAGGAGGCGGAACCGTCGGCGGCAACGCTTCGGCGAACGTCGTCACGAATGCCAGTGGCCTTGCGACCTCCCCGTCGTGGCTGCTGTCGTCGGCCGATGGATACCAGGACCTCACCGCCGCGTCTCCTCTCACAAAGACGCCCGTCGTCTTCACGGCCGACACCGGCGCGTGTCCGGCCTATGGGATCTGCACGGTCCCGGCGATGTGGGTCGATGCATCCGACACCGACGGTGACGGCGTGTCCTCGAATGAGCCCGCGCTCGGGAGCAGCATCCTCCAGCTCGCCGATAAGTCGGGGAACAACCGCCCCTTCACCTCGCAGGCGGGCAGCCAACCAACGATGACTGCCTCATCGGGTTTCTCGAAACCCGTTCTGGGCTTCACCCCGAGCCAGTGGATGCGTCAGACGTACGACTTCGGCTCGCCATCCACCGTCATCTACGTGGCCCGCGCCCGCACCGCCTCCTCCGGGCGCATCCTTTCGTCGATCGGGAACAACTGGCTCCTCGGATGGCACGGCAACCTGGAGGGAGTCGCCTACTTCAACGGCTGGGTGGCCTATCCGGGTCCGACCCACACCACCACCGGGCGGGTGATGTCGGCCGTGATCAGGGGCGGAGTGGCCAACAGCGACTTCGCCATGGACGGCGTGGTGAAGGCCGCCAACACCAGCGGGGTCGCCGGACCCAACGGCCTGACCATCAACAACAGCGGTGAGAACAGCGATGCCGAGGTCGCCGAGATCGTCGTCTTCCCGCGGGTGCTCAGCGATGCCGAGCGTTTCCGGGTCGAGACCCGCCTTGGCGCCAAGTGGGGGCTCGCGGTTGCCAACCCGGTCACTTCAGGTCTCGTCTCGGCGCTCGACGCCAACAACGTGTCGTCGATGTATCAAACCTCGGCGGGGACGACCCCGGTGACGGCCGCCGGTCAGCCGGTCTGTCGTTGGACCGACCTCTCGGGCACGGGCAACCATGCGGTGCAGCCGACGACCGCCTCCTGCGCGACCTACGGCACCGACGCCGTCGGTGGCTTTCTCAACTTCACGCTGAACGGGTTCTTCACCACGAGTCCGACCCTTTCCCCCGACGCCACCGTGCTCGTGGTCGCGCAGAGCAACACGAGCACGTGGAACAACTATGGATGGCTGGCGTCGGCACGAGGTCCCAACGGCTTTCTCCTCCATCCCGCCGCCGGTTCCACGAATGTCGACTTCTACCCGGTCAACTCCGGCGGGTCCTACACGTATGCGGGTTCGGTCGCGTCGCCCACCCTGACAGCTCCGACGCTCTACAAGATGACGTTGTCCGGCTCCAACCCGGTCACCGGGACATTCGGCATCAACGGCTCGTCGACCGGCTACTCCGCCGCTGGTGTCGTTCGCGTGGCCGGCTCCGTCCTCGTCACCCTCGGACGCGACGGGAACCTTGGCCGCCCCGGCAACGGCCGCTACCGCGAGGTGCTGATGTACAACCGCGCGCTCTCGCCCTCCGAGCTCACCCAGGTCGAGTCGTACCTCCGCGCCAAATGGGGTACCGGATGAACGCGGGGGACGAAGAGATGATTGCGAACGACGACACGACCGAGGCCGGTTCCACGCTGCTACTCATCCTGGTGTTCCTCACCTCGATCGGGCTCCTTGGCGCGGCGTTGATGAACTACGAGATCACCCTCAACAAGCAGTCGTTCTCGACCCGGCGGGTGCAGACCAGGGAGACAGGGGTGAACACCGGTCTCGAATGGGCTGTCAACAGCCTCAAGCAGGGCAAGGACGGCTTCTGTCAGGGCGGGTACGACCGTGACGTAGTGACCGTCGGGGGACGAGAGGTCGAGGTGCGCTGCCAGGCCGATGACGCCGATCGCAATGCGGCAAGCAACGTCGCCGTGTTCTTGAACCGAGCGGAGCCGGCAGAGCTCAATCGGCTTCGGACCAGCGGCGCTCTCGGTCCCGGCGGCACGACGCAGATCGCAGGACCGGTGTACCTCGGCGTAAAGGGTGGTTGGTCGATCGAAACGCCACTTCGGGTCGACGGTGATGTTCTTGTCGGCACCGAGGACGGCCGCTGCGAACCGAACGAGACGCTGGACCTACCCGAGAACATGACTGCGCTCTATGCGAATGCCCGAAACTGCAGCACTGACCTTTCGACGGTGACCCCGCAACCGGTGCCCCAGCCATGTGAGGTCTACGAGAAGTGCCCTGATCCCGCGCCCCGACTCCTCGACGTCAAGGGCAACGACACGAAGTCCGCGCCGGCATGCAAGGTCTTCGTCCCGGGGTACTACCGCAACGCGCCGGCGCTGGCCGGGAACAACTACTTCGTACCGGGCACATACTACTTCGAGCTCGACGAGGAGTGGCGGATCGCGTCGGCTGTTCGGGGCGGTGACCCGGCGCCCGAGACCGGTGTGGCCGAGGCCGCGCAATCGGCAACATCGATTCCGCGGTGTGCGGGAGCTCCGGAACCCAGCGAACCGTGGGGTGTCACGTTCGTGTTCGGTGGCCGCTCGACGATGCGGATCATGGACACCGCGCGAGTAGAGCTGTTCTCCTTTGTGACCAAGGAGACCGAGCTCCCCAATATCGTGTCGGGCGGACAGAAGCTGACAACAGAATGGGCTCGCCGGTCAGAGTTCACCTTGGAGCGGAACCTCCTTTCCGTCGGTGGTGGCTCGCCCGAGTTCCTCCTTCATTCGGGGATCTATGCACCGGACTCGGCGGTCTCCATGACCGGTACCTCACGCGCCGTCGAGAAGATCGGAGGCACCGTCGTGGTTGGCCGGCTCGAGCTCAACGGCGACTCGTCGGATACTTCGAAGACCGGGAAGGATGGGGTCGGATCCGAGGTCTCGGTCGCCGTGGAAACCCCAAGCTCCCTCGACGAGGCGGCACCCGGAAAGGATGGGTCGGACGCGTCGGCCGCGAAGCCGGGCAACATCGGCATCTTCGCCCGCGCGGGCACCGCGAAAAAGTTCGTTCTGATTGCTCGCAGCTGCCCGGGCGGACGCGACGTCATCACCCGGAACGCGTGTTCCGCTCCGCCGCCCGGCCCTCTCGAGCCCGAGCTCTGCGCCGTCGCGTCAGCGACCGTGTACGACGACGGTCGGCGAACGCTCTACGTCGACAACTGGCGAGTTGACCGTGACCCATCCCGGTTCGATCCTGCGACTTGTGTCTTTTCATGAACGCGTATTCCGCATATCGGCGAGAAACCGTCGATAGGTAGTTGGCGAAATGGTCGACGCCGTGTCAGCCGTTCGACTCCTACACCCACCGGTCTTCCCGGGAGGGAAAATCCGGAAAGGCAGAAGTCTCGAACATGTTGAAGCGACTCAAAGTCCAGAAGAACGAAGGTGGGTTCACGCTCGTTGAACTCCTGATCGTCGTGTTGATCCTCGGCGCTCTTGCGTCCACGGTCGTCGTCGCGTCGGGCGGTTTCAAGGACAAGGGTGCGGTGGAGTCATGCCGCGCCGCCCGCACTACCTACGAGACGTCCTTCGAGGCCTATCGAGTCGATGACGCGGACGGCATGTATCCGATCGCCAACAGCCAAATCATCCCGAAGTACCAGAAGGCCGCCGGCGGGTCCCGCGCAACGGTCTCGGGTACTCCCGAAGTCGCCGTCGTCAAAGGCAAGGGCTGGACGTTCACGGTGACGTATGGAGCCGCGGACAGCGTCGTAACCACCGGCGCTTTCGACGCTCCGGTGTTCAGCGCCTTCACGCCTGCGTCCTGCGCCAGCTGACCCCGTACCGGCTCGGCCGGTTGACAATCGAACGACCTTCGTGCGGACCGGCCCTGTGGCCGGTCCGCTCTCGTTGATCCGGTCCACAGGTGTCTGATTTGGGGGGTGGAAACACACTCTTCACACGCCATCTCCCCACGAACGTTGACACTTTGTAAAGTTCGCGACGAGAATGCGTCGTGGGCACAACCTCCATTCCGTCGGAGCCGCTGGTTCCCGATGCCCTGTCGGGGCTCCGCGTCGACGCCGCCAGGCTTCTTCGCCGCATCGGCGACCTTGGGGCGATCGGGCCGATCACCGGTGCCAACGGCGAGCCGGGGAGCGCCCGCCTTGCGCTCACGGACGACGACCGCCGCGGCCGTGACCTCGTCGTGACATGGATGCGTGATCTCGGCCTCGAGGTCCGTATCGATGCCATTGGCAACGTGATCGGGCGCCGTGGCGGTAGCGACCCGACGCTCGCCCCGGTCATGACGGGCAGCCACATCGACACGGTCCGGACCGGCGGTCTCTACGACGGCAACCTTGGCGTGCTCGCCGGACTCGAGGTGATCGAGACGCTTGCGACCAGTGGCGTAGTGACCCGTCGACCTATCGAAGTCGGCTTCTTCACCAACGAGGAAGGTGCCCGGTTCAGCCCCGACATGATGGGCAGCCTCGTCTACGTCGGCGGAATGGCCGCGGAAACCGCCTATGACGCGTTGGGCATCGACGGAGCGCGGGTTGGTGACGAGCTCGATCGGATCGGCTATCGAGGGACGACCCCGTGTCCTGGAATCAGCCCGCATGCGTTCGTCGAGCTCCACATCGAACAGGGTCCCGTCCTGGAGGCCGAAGGTGTGCGTATCGGGGCCGTGACCAGCGTGCAGGGCATCTCCTGGCAGGAGCTCACCATCACCGGCCAGTCGAACCATGCCGGTACTACTCCGATCGCCTTGCGACACGACGCCGGGTACGCGGCCGCGCGTGTTGCGACCTTCGTCCGTGCTTTGGCTTTGGAGATGGGTACTCCTCAGGTCGCGACGGTAGGTGCACTTACCTTGCATCCGAATCTCGTGAACGTCGTGGCCGGGTCGGCGGTCCTGACCGTCGATCTGCGCAACACCGACGAGGCCTTGCTCCAGCTTGCCGAGGAGCGGGTGGCTGAGTTCATCCGGCAACTCGAGATCGATGAAGGCGTGGTCATCACCAGTCGCCGGCTGGCCCGGTTCGAGCCCGTCACCTTCGACGACCGCGTGGTGTCGCTGGTCGAAGCAACAGCCATCCATCTCGGTGCGTCGGTGAAGCGAATGCCGAGCGGCGCCGGCCACGATGCGCAGATGTTCGCGCGCATGTGTCCGTCCGCAATGATCTTCACACCCAGCGAGAAGGGCATCAGCCACAACCCGGCCGAGCACACAGATCCGGCCGACCTTGTCCTGGGGGCCGACGTCCTTCTCCACACGATCCTCGTCCTCGCAGAAACAGACATCCTCTGATGGCCCGGAACCTTCACGTCGGGGCCGCCCAGATGGGACCGATCGCGAGGGACGAGTCGCGGTCCGAGGTGATCGACCGCTGCATCACCCTGCTCCGGTCCGGGGCCGATCGTGGTTGCGCCATCGTCGCCTTCCCCGAGCTTTGCCTCACTACCTTCTTCCCGCGATGGTGGAGCGATGACACGTCGGAGATCGAGAGCTGGTTCGAGCGTTCGATGCCCAACGACGCCACCCAACCGCTCTTCGACGAGGCCCGTCGGCTTGAGATCGGTTTCTCTCTCGGCTATGGAGAGTTGGCCACCGGCTCCGACGGCGTGACCCATCGGTACAACACCCAGATGTTGGTGGAGCGCGACGGGTCCGTCGTCGGCACCTACCGCAAAGTGCACATCCCCGGCCATGAGGACCACGAGCCCTGGCGGCCGTTCCAGCATCTCGAGCGTCACTACTTCGAGAGCGGACCCGATGGATTCAACGTGTGGCGTTCGTTCGGGGCGATCGTCGGCATGGCGACGTGCAACGACCGACGCTGGCCGGAGACCTATCGCGTCATGGGCCTGCAGGGAGTCGAGCTCCTCCTGATCGGCTACAACACACCGATCTTCTACGCCCCCGACCCGGGGCAGAACGCCTTGCAGGGGTTCCACAACGATCTGTGCATGCAGTCGGGGGCCTATCAGAACGGCACCTGGGTCGTCGGGGTGGCAAAGGGCGGCACCGAGGAGGGAGTCGAGTCGCTGTGCCAGTCGGCGATCTACGCACCGTCCGGCATGGTCGCGGCGCGAGCCCTGACCACCGGTGACGAGCTCATCAGCGCCGTGTGCGATCTCGACCTCTGCGCCAAGTTCAAATACACGCTGTTTCAGATGGACCGCTACCGCGAGCCGCACCACTACACCCGCATCACGTCGCAGAAGGGAGTGGTCGAACCTCCGGCCGTTCCCGACCACACCCCCGCCAAGTTCCGTCCGACGCCGTCAAGCTGACGGCCTGCCACCGGAGACCCCATGAGCACCTACACCACCGACACTGATCGAGTCCCGCTCACGGTCAACGGAACCACGACCACCGTGTCCGCACGCCATCCCCATCTTCTTGCGGCGATCCGCGAGGAACTCGGGCTCACGTCGGCCAAGGACGGCTGTTCCCCACAGGGCCAGTGCGGGTGCTGCACCGTGCTGATCGACGGCAAACCCATCGTG
>JANPDB010000820.1:0-2191 GCA_031431255.1 Acidimicrobiia bacterium
CGACCGCCCAGTTACGGAGCACGGCACGCGTGCGGATGCGTCGGCTCGCCCAGGCCATCACGATCAGGCTGTTCCCGGTGAACAGTTCTGCGCCGCCGACGCTCACCAGGATGAGGCCGAGCGAGAACGCCAGACCGGCGACCAGCCGGGCGATGCCGAACGACAGCCCTGGCCCCGCCGACACCGTGGTGGCGAACACTGCGCCGAGGCTGATGAACACCCCGGCCAGCCCGGCGAGGAACGCCATCTGCAGGAGCGGCAGCGCGGCCTTGGCGACGCCGACGTCTTCGGCTCGCCGCGCCATCTCGCGCGGCAGCAGGGCATCAAGCGTCGGTGTCGGCTGGTCCATGACGAAAATGAACGTAGTGAGTGTGCCGTTCACTTCGGCAGGGCCGAAGGACCCGGCCGCCCAGGAGCAAACGCCCGATTCGGGGGTCTCACGGCTTCGCTAGACTTGTCGGAATGGTACGTACACCTACTATGCCGACTGCGCTCGACGACTACGACTTCGACCTTCGCGGCTACCTCGTGCTGCGCAACGTCCTGTCACCGGAAACGCTCCGCCGGCTCAACGATTCCTTCGACCGGTTCCCGGCCCTCGAGACGGGGGAGTGGATGGGCAATGCCCAGCGTCGTGACTACAACGCCCAGACCGGCTTCGAGCTCCACAACTGCCTCGACTGCGGCGATCCGGCCTTCGACGAACTGATCGACCACCCCGGCTGGGTCAACCATGCGCTGCACTTCGCCGGGGAAGAAGGAACGTACGTACAGGGTGTCACGATCGACGAATGCATCGCCAGCATTCGCCGGTCCGGTGGTCACCATCCGGTCCACAGCGGTGGCCATCACGCCTCGGTCCGCACCCAGTACCGGTTCGAGAACGGCCGGTTCCGGTGCGGTCAGGTGAACGTCCTCATGGCTCTCACCGACATCGGCGAGGGTGACGGCGCCACCATGGTGATTCCCGGGAGCCACAAGTCGAACTTCCCCCACCCCCTCGCCGGCGACTACGCCCGCGGTGACCGGATGGACGTGCTTCCTGGCGCCGAACCGGTGTATCTGCAGGCCGGCGACGCGGTGATGTTCGTTGACTCGATCATGCACGGCGGATCGTCGCGCACCACGCCTGACGGCGAGCGTCGGGTCATCATCCTCCGCTATGGACCGAGTTGGGCGACGAGCCGCTTCGGCTACCACTACAGCGACGAACTCCTGGGCCGTCTCCCGGGTTCGGCTCGGCACGTCCTCCAACCGGTCAAGCCGCTCGTCACCGGCGAGCTGCGAATCGGTTACGAAGCGCCGCGCCAAGAAGTCGGCTGACAACGCGACAAGGCCCGCACGAGACCTGCGGGTTTGTGCGACGATGGCCCATGCCCGTCACCGCCGAAGCTCTCGCCGGGTGGGTCTCCCGGCTTGTGCAGATCCCGAGCGTCAACCCGTTGCATGCCGGGCCCACCAGCGGGGTCGTCGGTGAACAGGCCCTCGCCTTCGCTCTCGTCGAGTGGTTCGAGGAGCTCGGCGCGAGCGAGGTGATCCTCGACGACGTGTACGACGAACGCCCGAACATCTACGCGTTCTTTCCCGGCCGGACCGACCGAGTCGTGGCGATCGACGTCCACCTCGACACAGTGACTGTCGAGAACATGGTCGACCCGCCCTTCGATGGACGCATCGAGGACGGTCACGTATGGGGTCGCGGTTCGCTCGACACGAAGGCGTCGCTCGGGGTGATCTGTGCGCTCCTCGAGTCCTGGAAGGCCCAGGATTTCACCGCGGAGCCCACGATCCTCGTCGTCGGAACGGTTGGTGAGGAGGCCGGTGGCCTGATGGGCGCTCGCCGGTTCCGCGAGTGGGCCCAGTCCCGCGAGCTGATCATCGATCAATTGATCGTCTGCGAACCGACGATGTGCGCGCCGGTTCACGGGCACAAAGGTGCGATCGGGATTCGCGTCGACGTGATCGGGAAGTCGGCGCACAGCGCACTGCCCCACCTCGGGGCGAATGCGATTCATGCGGCGGCCCGGATCATCGTGGCCCTCGAAGACCATCACGACACCCTTGTCGCCGGACCGGCATCGACGGAGGTCGGGACGGGCACACTCCTCACCACGACCATTCGCGGGGGCCTCGCGGGGAACGTCGTCCCCGACAGGTGCACGATCACCGTGGGGCGAAGGATCGCGCCCGG
>JANPDB010000821.1:0-2946 GCA_031431255.1 Acidimicrobiia bacterium
CGCCTTGGCCGTCCTCACGCTTGTTGTGCTTGGCGTGGTGATCGGCGCGATCAACGGACTCATCTCGATTCGCTTCGGCGTCCCCTCGATCGTCGCAACGCTCGGCATGAGCACGCTGCTCGCCGGCCTGATCCTCGGCGTGTGCGGGCCGAAGATCCGAAGCGGACTCGACAGCGGCTTCGTCGACCTGGTGCGCGGGAAGTGGCTCGGGCTCCCTCGCAGCTTCTGGTTCGCCTTCGCGCTCACCGCACTCATCTGGTATGTCCTCCAGCACACCCCGCTCGGCCGTTACGTCCTCTTCGTCGGACGCGGTCGCGAGGTCGCCCGACTCGCCGGCATTCGGGTCGACCGCATCCGCTGGGGCGCGCTGATCACGTCGTCCACCCTCGCCACCATCGGCGGCATGGTCCTGGCCGGCACCTCCGCGTCTGCCCAGGCCGGGGTCGGCAATGGCTACCTCCTGCCCGCGTTCGCCGCAGCCTTTCTCGGCGCCACGGCAATCATTCCCGGCCAGTTCAACGCCTGGGGATCGTGGGCGTCGGTGTACTTCCTGCTGACCGGGATCACCGGTCTGTCGCTGGTCGGCTACTCCGGTTGGCCGGAGCAGGTCTTCTACGGCGGCGCCCTCATTCTCGCGGTCGTTCTCTCTCAGTTCGCCACCCGGGCCCGCGCCCGGAAGGCGAACGCTGCATGAATCAGTCTCACCTCCCCACCCCAAGCAGCACCGCAGCATCAGGTTCACCAGCACCCGACCCAATCACCACCAAACGGCCATAGGAGGCCCAATGACCACCACACGTCGTCGCTCATATCGAGGCGGCCTTGCCGTATTCACGGGACTGGCGCTGTTCGCCAGTGCCTGCAGTAGCGACTCAGCCGACACAACAGCGGCACCGGCAACCGAAGCCGCCGCGACCGAGGCCGCACCGGCCGAGACCGAAGCTGCGGCAGTCGAAACCGAAGCTACGGCCGAGACCGAAGCCGCCGCCGCCGAGACCGAAGCCGCCGCCGCTGGTGGTGTCGCCGAAGCTGAGGCTGCAGTGGCCAAGGCCAGCCAGGCCCCGACGTTCGCGCCGCCTGCCGGCGTCGGAGCCATCGACTTCGCCGCCCTCAAGGGCAAGAAGGTCGCGATCGTCAACCTCGTCAAGGCTGTGCCGATCCTCACGCAGTGGGAAGACGAAATCACGAGCGCCCTCAAGGGAAGCGGCATTGAGCTGACCTCCGTGGATGGGAAGTTCGACCCGAACGAGTGGGGCCGTGGCATTGAGCAGGCGATCTCGGCGAAAGCCGATCTCATCTTCCTCCTCGGTGTGCCGCCGAACGCTGTTGCTCCCCAGATCGCCGAAGCGAAGAAGGCCGGCATCCCGGTTCTGGCATCGCTGCAGGGCTACGCCGGCAAGTCTCTCGCGACCGTGGCGGACCTCACCGCCGACGTCGGCTTCGACTACCGAGTTCCGGGCGTGATGATGGCGCAGTGGTTTGTGGCCGACTCCAAAGGCAAGGGCAACGCGCTCATCATGTCGTCGGATGACAACGGCTCCTCTCCGGACGTTTGGGGTGCCATGGAAGCCGAGATCAAGCGCCTCTGCCCGGACTGCAAGACCAAGCGTGAGGATTCGACTGTTCCGCAGTGGAGCGACGGAACGCTGCAGCAGCGGACCAAGGCCCTCGTGCAGGAGGACCCGTCGATCACCCATATCCTCGCGGTCTATGACGGCATGACGCTGGCGATCGAGCCAGGCCTCGTTGAAGCCGGAGTCGCTGACAAGATCCGCGTCGCCGGGTTCAACGGCACGCCGGCCGTCATGGCCAACGTGCAGAAGGGAACCGCCGTGAAGATGGACGTCGGCAACCCGAACATGTGGTTCTCCGCCGGTGCCGCAGATGCGATTCTTTCCGTGCTTTCCGGCAAGAAGGCCATCGAGGACGCCGGTGTGCCGTTCCGTATCTTCACCCAGGAGAACCTCACCGGCGTCGACACGTCGAAGGAAGACCCGACGAACTGGTACGGCATCGATCCGCTCAAGGAATACCGCACCCTCTGGGGCCTCGGAGCCTGACATGACGGAGGCCGTCATCGAGGGCCGCGCTGCGTACGGACATCCCCTGTCCGTCCCCGCGCTGCGCATCCAGGGTCTGTCGAAGACTTTCGGACCAGCGCGCGCCCTCGATGACGTCAGCCTCGAAATTGCCCGTGGCGAGATCCACGGGCTCGTGGGTCGCAACGGGTCCGGGAAGTCGACCCTCATCAAGATCCTGTCCGGGTATCACGTCCCGGACCCCGGCGCGACGCTGGAGATCGGCGGCGCGGCGGTGGATCTTCCGCTTCCGTCGTCCGAGGCCTACCGGCTCGGCCTTGCCTTCGTTCATCAAGACCTCGGGTTGCTACCCGATCTGACCGTTCTGGAGAACATCCGGATCGGTCGATTCACGACCGGCGCAGGTTGGCACATTCGCTGGAAGGACGAGCGAAAGCTCGTCGCCGATGCTCTAGGTCGATTCGGCGTCCGCGTCTCTCCTGACGCGCTCGTCGGGAGCCTTCGTGAAGTTGACCGGGCTCTCGTCGCAATCGTTCGTGGGCTTATTGATTTGCAGAGCCATGCCAACGGGATCCTGGTGCTCGACGAGCCAACGGCATATCTGCCCCGTGACAGTGTCGAACAACTCTTCAAGACGATTCGATCCGTCGCTGAAGCCGGCACTGCGGTCGTATTCGTTAGCCATCGCCTCGACGAGGTCATGGCCGTCACGGAGCGCACCACGGTTCTGCGAGACGGGCGCGTCGTCGGCACGGTCGACACGGCGACAAGCAATGAGGAGGACCTGATCCAGTTGATCCTCGGTGGTCAGCTCGAGGACTTCTATCCAGAGCCGTCCGTGCCGGGTTCGAAGGTCGCGCTCCAGATCGAAGGCCTTTCGGGCTCCGTTGCGAAATCAGTGGACCTC
>JANPDB010000822.1:0-8157 GCA_031431255.1 Acidimicrobiia bacterium
CGGTCGCCGTCAGCCCCGCCATCAGCCCGGCGGTCACGCTTCGGTACCGCGTGGCCGTTCCCGATACGGTGAACTCCGGCGCCGTCGAGACCAACACCGCAGGCATCACCAGCTACCAGAACCCGATCAACACCGCGGCCGGCACGTTCACCTACGTGCCGAGCTCGAACCACGATGACACCCAGACCTCCAACATCAGCGCCGTTCTCAACGACACCGTATCGGTCGTCGTCGTCACCCCGACCCCGACGAAGACGGTCACCCTCCCGACGTGCCTCGGCTCCGGATGCACCCCGGACGTCCGCATCGGCGACCCGGTGAAGTACCGCATCACGGTGGATCTCCCGCGTACGAAACTGATCGACGCGCACCTGCTCGACACCGTGCCGATCAACCTCACGAACGTCACGTGGACCGCGAAACTCGAGCGGGGTGCGACCGACATCACGGCCGGGAACCTCGTCGCAACGAGCGGCAGCGGCAACGCGATCGACGTTGCCGTCATCGACCCGTTCGACAACACGAGCACCGTCGGCGAGACGGCAGTGCTCACGCTCGACGTCGACGCTGTCGTCGCCGATGTCGTCGGGAACGTCGACGGCTTCGACATCATCAACACGGCCGCGTTCTCTTCGCGCCCCACCATCGGTGGCACTCCGGTCGTGAGGACGTCGGCGAACACCGTCGTCAACGTCACCGTCCCGAATGTCACCATCGCGAAGGCGATCGCGTCGACATCACCGGCGCGCATCCCGCAGCAGGGTGTGCTCCCCGGAGATGTGGTCACCTATGAGATCACGCTCGCGAACACCGGGACCGGCAAAGCCTTCGAGGTCAAGGCGAACGACGTCGTCCCGGTCAATCTCACCCCCAACCCGTCCAGCATTCTGATCGACGGCGCGGCCGTCACCGGTCCCGACGGCGCATCGTTCGCCGGCCAGACGCTAAGTGCACAGATCGATGAGATCGCTCCGGGAATCTCGAAGAAGATCCGCTACACCGCGACCGTCGACACCCCGGTCACTCCGTCGCCGCTGCTCACCCCCGGCCTGACCAACACCGTCACCCTCACCGAATACCGCACCCTGCCGACGAACCCGTCGAACCCCAACATCCGCGTCATCTCCCCCAACACCACCGCGACACGGACCGTCTACCCGCTCTCGAAGGTCGGCGATCTGGTGTGGAAGGACGTGAACGGCAACGGTGTCCGCGATGCCGGCGATGACGGGCTGGTCCTCCCCGGCGGGGTCACTGTTACGCTCACCGGGACCGACATCCTCGGCAACGCCGTCAATCGGGTCACCACCTCCGACGCACTCACCGGCACGTACGTCATCGACAACCTGATGCCGTCGAACGCTACCGGCTATCAGATCGTGTTCACCCGACCTCCCGGGCTGTACTTCTCGCCGCGGGCCGTCGCGACACCCCTCACCTCCGACACGGACTCCGATGCCCTGATCGCCAGCGGCCAGACGGCGCGCTTCGTCGTGCTCGCCAACGAGAACATCACCCAGGTGGATGCCGGCCTCTACGAACCCGCGGTCATCGGCAACTTCGTGTTCCTCGATGCTGACGCCGACGGCATCCAGGACGTCGGCGAAACCGGTCTGGCCGGAGCCACCGTCTTCCTCACCGATGTGGGCGGCGGCCCCGTTGCCGACGGCCTCGGGAACACCGTGGGCTCACAGCTCACAGCATCGGCCGGGGCATATTCGTTCGGCGCACTCCCACCGGGCACCTACCAGGTTCGAGCCGTACCCCCCGTCGGTTACACGCTCAGTCCGAATGATCGTCTCGGCGACGACGCCGTCGACTCCGATGTGCTGGCGGGGACCGGTCGCTCCTCGAGCGTCAGCGTGATCCCCGGCGAAACCAACAACACGGTGGACGCCGGCTTCTTCCGCGCCATCACCATCGGCGACCGGCTCTGGATCGACCGCAACTCCAATGGCACCCGCGACGCCGCGGACACGGCGGGTGTGAGCGGGGCGACGGTGACCCTCGAGGGTGCCGGTCTCGACGGCGTGTTCGGCACCGCGGACGACCTCTCGGGCTCGACGACAACTGCCGGGGGCGGCGCATACTCCTTCTCGAAAACCGGCGTGAACAACACCGGCGCACCATTACCGCCCGGTGAGTACCGTCTCACCTTCGCTCTGCCTGCGACCTACGAGTTCTCGCCGGCTTCTGTCGGCGCTCCGAAGTCGTCGAACAACGACAGTGACGCGAACGAGACGACCGGTGTGACGGCGAAGTTCACGATGAACGACAACGAGGCGACGATCAGTGTCGACGCGGGGATATGGAAGCGAGTCACGCTCGGCAACTTCGTGTGGGAGGACCTCAACGCGAATGGCATCCAGGACGTCGGCGAGCCTCCCGTCAGCTCCGTCGGGGTGGAGTTGCTCGACGCATCCGGTGCTTCCTTCGGAGTGCCGATCACGGCGTCGACCGACGCGTTCGGTGCCTGGACGATCCCGAACATCCGGCCGGGTGACTACCGCGTGAGGTTCACACCTCCGGTGGGCGCCGGCTGGAACTTCAGCCCGACCGGCGCCGGAGTAACGGCGACCGACAGCAACCCCAACCCGGCGACCGGCATGACGGCGACGTTCGCCGTCGTCTCGGGCACCGACGACTTCACCATCGACGCCGGTCTCTACAAGTACGCGACGCTCGGCGACCTCGTGTGGGAGGACGTCAACGGCAACGGCGTGCGTGACGTCGGCGACGACGGCGTCGACGGCGTCACGGTTCGACTTCTGGACAACAGCGGAAGCCCGGTCCTCAACGCCGGAATCCCGATTGAGACCACGACCGCCGGCGGTGGCATCTACACGTTCGGGAACGTCGTTCCCGGTACCTACCGGATCGGCATCGTGAAGCCTTCGGGCTGGGCCTTCACCCTCATCAATTCGTCGTCGGCCACCGATCTCACGGACTCCGACATCGCTCGGGCGACCGGTGTCTCGGATCCGGTGACGCTCATCTCGGATCAGACGAACAATTCCGTGGACGGCGGCATGTACCGCACGTCGCAGGTCGGTGACCTGGTGTGGGTCGACACCAACGGCTCGGGCGTTCTCGACGTCGGGGAGAACGGTGTGGCCGGGGCGGTGCTCCGCCTCGTCGATGCCCTCGGCGTGCGGGCCATCGATGCATCGGGAACCTCCATCGCGGACCAGACGACGACCGGCTCGGGGGCTTACTCGTTCACCAACCTTTCGCCCGGCAGCTACCGCGTCGTGATGGTCGCGCGACCGTCGGGATATCAGCTCACACCCGCGCTCGTCACCATCAACGGTGCGACGCCGGCAACGGACTCCGACGTCGACACCACCACCAACCAGACGGCGTTGATCCCCCTCATCTCGGGGACGGTTGAGCAGACGATCGATGTCGGCATGGCGCGCCCCGTGAGCATCGGCAACCAGGTGTGGGTCGACGCCAACGCCGACGGAACACGAAGCGGCTCCGAGACCGCCGGTGTGAACGGTGCGACTGCAGCTCTGCTCGGTGCCGGTCTGGACGCCACGTTCGGCACGGCCGATGACGTCACGGGTTCGGCCACGACCAATGCATCGGGGGTCTACACGTTCACGCGGGCCGGCATCAACAACGCGGGTGCACTCCTCGCGCCCAGCGTCTACCAGGTCACGTTCGGCCTGCCGCTTGGCTGGGAGTTCACAACAGCAAGCAGCGCCGCTCCCCTGTTGAGCGACACGGACTCGGACGCGACGACGACCGTCGGACCCACCTTCGGGCGTACCGGAACCATCACGCTCACGGAGGGGCAGACGACGACAAACCTCGACGCCGGCATGTTCCAGCGCGCCACGGTCGGCGATCGCGTGTGGGAGGACCTGAACGCCAACGGCATCCAGGACTCCGGCGAACCCGGCATCCCCGGGGCGACCGTCGAGCTGCTCGACGCCACCGGCGCATCGTTCACCGTCCCGGTCACCACGACCACCGACGCCTCAGGACTCTGGTCGATCGCCAACCTCCGTCCGGCGGATTACCGCGTTGCGTTCACCGCCCCGACCGGAGCCGGATGGCAGCCCACACCGACCGGCTTCGGAGCTCCTGCGACGAACTCCGACGCCGATGTGGTCACGGGAATCACCCCCGTGATCACCGTGGATTCCGGGGTCAACGACACCGGAATCGACGCCGGGTACTACCGATTCGCATCGATCGGGAACTACGTCTGGGAGGACACCGATGGGAACGGAGCGCAGGATGTCGGCGAGCCAGGCGTCGGCGGAGCGACGGTCACGCTGACCGGAACGACCGGTGCGGCTGTCGTCATCACTTCTCGCACGACGACGACTGCGGCCGGCACCGGTCTCTACCAGTTCGCCAGTGTGGTGCCGGGTGTCTACGTGGTCACGGTGACTCCGCCGAGCGGCATGGTTGTGACACTCAGCGACGTCACCTCTGCCACTGACGCCACCGACTCCGACGCGAACCCGTCGGGGGCATCGCCTTCGACCACACTCCGGTCGAACGAAACGAACGCCTCGGTCGATACCGGGCTCATCCGGCCGGCCACCATCGGCGACCGCGTGTGGCACGACACGAACGGCGACGGCATCCAGACGGCCGGCGAGGACGGCATTGCCGGAGTGACGGTTCGGCTTGTCGACGTTGCGAGCAATCCGGTACTCGACGCATCTGGTTCGTCGGTGAACGCCACCACCACCGATGCGAACGGCAACTACTCGTTCACGAACCTTCGACCCTGGACGTACCGCGTTCTCGTCACGGCGCCAAACGGCTACGTGTTCACCGATCAGACCGTCACGACCGGCGGAGCCACAACGTCGACGGATTCGAACACGGACGCCACCGGTGCCACCGCGTTGGTGTCGGTTGTCTCCGGCGAGACCAACTCGACCGTCGACGCCGGCCTCTTCCGCGGCGTCGTGATCGGCGACCAGGTGTGGGACGACACGAACGCGGATGGGACCCGCCAGCTGACCGAGACCACCGGTATCGGAGGCGTCACGGTGCGACTCCTGAACAGCTCGGCCGCGGTCATCGCGACGTTGACGACTGCGTCGGACGGCACGTATTCCTTCACCCGGGCGGGCCTCGACAACACCGGTGCACTTCTCCGTGAAGGCGACTACCGCATCGAGTTCGTCCGACCCTCCGGCTATCTTCCATCTCCCACGTCGTCGACCGGTCCGCGCGCCAGCGGGATCGACTCCGACGCGGACCTCGCAACAGGCCGCACTGCCGTGTTCGGGGTGCCCGACGGTGTCACCACGACCCATGTTGACGCCGGGTTCTTCGCCGCTGCATCGGTCGGAGACCGCGTCTGGGACGACACCAACGCCAACGGCATCCAGGACGGCGGCGAACCCGGTCTCGATGGCGTCACCGTGGAGCTCCTCGACGGCGCCTCGGTGGTCCGCACGACGGTCACGTCGGGCGGCGGTGCGTATGTGTTCGACAACCTCGTGCCCGGGTTCTACCGCATCCACTTCACCGCACCTTCGGGTTGGACGCCATCGCCGATCGGGAGAGGTTCCGGGGCGACGAATTCCGATGCTGCAGTCATGACCGGGATGACGCCCCCGTTCATGCTGCAGAGCGGACAGTCGCCAACCGACGTCGACGCCGGCTTCTTCCGGACGGCCAGCCTCGGCGATCGCGTGTGGGAGGACCTCAACGGCAACGGCGTGCAGGACATCGGCGAGCCTGGCGTGGCGAACGTGCGCGTCCGTCTCCTGGACGCCGCCGGGACGCCCATCCTCGACGACTCCGGCGCACCCGTCACCCAGCTCACCACTGCAACGGGCAACTACCGCTTCGACGGTCTCGTTCCCGGCATCTACCGGATCCGCATCGACGCCCCTTCCGGGTTCACGCTGACCGCCGCGAACGTCGGATCCAACACCGCAGATTCGGACCTCAACAAGACGAGTGGCATCTCCGGCTCCACCACGCTCGGCTCCGGAGACGTGAATCTCACCATCGACGCCGGCGTCGTGAACCTTCCGATCATCTCCGGCTACGTCTACGTCGATGCCGACAACGACGGAATCCGCGACACGGGCGAAGCCCCGATCGTCGGTGCGGTGATCACCTTGACCGGAGTCGACGTATTCGGAACGTCGATCACGATCGCAGTGAGCTCAGGAGCCGACGGTTACTACCAGTTCACCGGTCTCGAAGCGTCGAACCTAGCCGGGTACACGATCACCGAGACACAGCCAGCGGGCTACCTCGACGGTCGTGACACCGTCGGGTCCGCCGGTGGTTCGCTCAGCGGCCCGATCCCCACACGCGACGTGCTCATCGGCATCGTCGTCGGGTCGTCGACGAACTCGGCCCGCAACAACTTCGGCGAGCTCGTTCCCGGCTCCATCTCCGGCTCTGTGTACGTGGACATCACCGATGACGGGAACCGACAGGTCGGCGAGCCCGGCATCGCCGCCGTTTCGATCGCGCTCACGGGAACCGACGATCTCGGCAACATCGTCAACCGCGCGACAACGACCGCGGCCGATGGCAGCTTTGCATTCACCGGCCTGCGTCCCGGTATCTACGCGGTGACCGAGGTGACCCAGCCGGCGTCGTACCTCGATGGTGTCGAACGGGCCGGGACTGCCGGCGGTACGACAACGACGAATGACCAGATCAGCGGTGTCACCATCGCATCGGGCTCGACGTCGACGGGCAATCTCTTCGGTGAGAAGCCGCTTGCCCCGGTCGCCTACACCTCCATCAGCGGTGCGGTCCGCGTCGACCCGAACACCAACGGCGCGAGGGACACCGGAGAGAACGGAACGATCGCCGGGGTGACCATCACGCTGCGCGATGCCGGTGGAGCAGTGGTTGCCACGACCGCCACCGACGTCAACGGCAATTACTCGTTCTCCGGTATTCCGGTCGGCGACTACTCCGTCACCGAGACACAACCGATTGGCTATGGGAGCTCGTCGCCGAACACGCGAAGCGTCACGGCGCCCGTTGGTGGACTCTCGGGACAGGACTTCTTCGACACCACATCCACGTTGGCCGGTCGGGTCTTCGTCGATGCCGACGACGACGGCATCTACGACTCGGGCGAGCAACCGATCGGCAGCATCACCATCCGCGTGACCGGCATTGATGTCAACGGTCGTTCGGTGAACCTCGCAACGACCACATCGGTCGACGGTTCCTGGAGCATCGACGGGCTCGTTGCCGGCGTCTACACGGTCACGGAGCCGACCCAGCCGACCGGTTACGGCGATGGTCGCGATGCCATCGGCACGCTCGGAGGAACGCGCCCCGGGAACGGTATCGGCACGGACTCCGTGACCGGGATCACCGTCGGCGTCGGTGTCAACGGAACCGGATATGACTTCGGCGAGATCAGCTCAGCCGCGGCAATCAGCGGAAGTGTGTACCTCGATCGCAGTCGCGATTCCGTTCGCGACGCCGGAGTCGACGATCCTTTGGCCGGCGTCGTCGTCGAACTCCGAAACACGTCGGGCGACGAGATCGCCAGAACGACGAGCGGTAGCGACGGTTCGTACCGATTCGACAACCTCGTCGCCGGCGCGGACTATCGCATCGACCAGGTGACCCCGACCGGACTCGGGCGCAGCCAGAACCCGACAGCGATCGCCGTCAACGGCCTACCGGCTATCGGTGTGACGGGACAGAACTTCGGTGACACGGTTTCGACCATCTCGGGATTCGTCTACGTCGACGCCAACGACAACGGAGCGCGCAACGCCGGCGAGACGCCGATCTCCGGCGTGACCATCACGCTGTCAGGCGTCAACGCGAGCGGCAGCGCCGTCAGCCGCACGACGGTGAGCAACGCGTCCGGGGCGTGGACATTCAGCGACCTGCTGAGCGGGACGTATGCCGTCGTCGAGACGCAACCGCCGTCCTACGCCGACGGGCGCGACACCGCAGGAACCGCAGGAGGAACGGTGGCCAACGACCGGATCGCCTCTGTCGCGATCGGTGCGGGAATCGACGCTTCCAGCTATCTGTTCGGGGAGCGTCAGAACACCACCTCGCTTTCCGGGAGCGTGTTCATCGACGCCTCCGGCAACGGCCTCATCGACTCCGGCGACACCGGGCTGGGTGGGGTCGTCATCACCCTCCGCGACGCCGGGAACAACGTGATCGCCACCGCCG